>JBGSLX010000067.1:0-9050 GCA_041740475.1 Akkermansiaceae bacterium
CCGTTTCCTCCCGTGAAGATGAAATCACCGACAGAGCCGGATGAGGTAGTGGTAGCGGCATTGCCACCTTGATTGACCACAGCGAATCTCACCGCATTCTTGCCGCCCACCCCTCCGGTGGCCAAGGCATAGGTGATCGTATTATCCAAGCTTTTGAATGAGGAGGAACCACCCGTTTGCTCGGGCAATTGGCTGTTCGCATCGACGGTATAAGCACCAAGCAACGGGCTGACGCCGCCCGCACCCACCGTCACATTGTAAGTGGTTCCTGGCGTAACGGCCAAATTGACTTTTCTCGCATAGTTACCACCCGCTCCACCGCCAGCGCGGACGTTCAAGTTGCCGATCGAGGCGGTATCCAGTGAGACGGCCGCGCCACCTGCGCCGCCGCCGCCGCGGCACTCGATGGTGACGGAGCTGACGTTTTCCGGAACTGTCCAAGTATAGGTGGTTCCTGGGTTTGGTGATTCAGGATTTGGGAAGACAAGTGTATCCGCCCATGCGGAAGGGGCGAAGGCTAGGGTGCCGACACAGAGTCCGCCCACGAGGAGACGGGAGAAGCCGAGGATGGATGATGACAGTGGGTTGTTATATTTGGATTTCATGGATGTTATGGGATTTGTCTTTGGTTTTGTTAGGCGGGGGTTGGTTTGCGAGAGAACTCGCTGTAGGTGCCGCTGGCAGACCGAACCCGGAATATGAAAGGTTGGGACAGGGTTTACGGATACTACGATCACAACTATGGACACTGAAACGAGGATTTGGATACCTAGTAATTGCACTAGGGCGGTGTGCCCGTAAACCTTCGGTAAGTCTTGGACGTGCGAACAAATGACCCCGGGTTTTTGATTTTCCGGAGTCCGGCAGACGGTACTTGGCGAGAACGGCGGGGCGACAGAAGTTCCGCTTGCCCCGCCGATCTTTGGAAAACCCTAGAGGATTCCGCGCTTCTTCGCCTCGAGTATGGCTCCGCGTTGTGACTGGACATGGAGTTTTTTGTAGAGATTGCCGCAGTGGAAATTCACGGTAGCCTGGCTGATGCCTAGCGACTGGGCGATTTCCTTCACGTAGAGACCGTCGGCGAGTTGTTGGAGGATTTCCAACTCTCGTTCTGTGAGTCCATGCTCCACATTTTTGGGATGGTTGATTTGGAAGGTGCCAAGCATCATGCGGGCGATCGCCCCGTCCAAGCTCGATTCTCCGCACGCGAGCTTGCGGCACGCGGTCTCGATCTCGCCAATCGAGGCATTTTTGAGCAGATAACCGGAGGCTCCAGCGGTGATGGCCTCGAAGACCTTGGCTCTTTCGTTGCTCACGGTCAGAACAAGAGCTTCGATCTCCGGGTGCCTGCGTTTGAACTCGCTGATTCCTCCTGATCCGCTCATGCCGGGAAGACCGAGATCGATCAGGAGGACATGCGGAGGCAAGCTGGAACCCAGAGCTTCGAGGGCGTCTTCACAATTAGAAAAATTGCCGGTGCACTGGAGGTCTTCCGGTTCGCTGAGATACTTGACGAGGTAGCGACGCAAACGGAGGTTGTCCTCGACAATCCAAATCCGAGTCACGTGATCGTTGGTTGGTTGGTTGGGGCCTTTATTTGGCATAAAATCATTTCGCCGGAGCGATTTTAGCGGAAAATTCCACCGTAGTGCCAACGGAAGGAGCACTCGTAATTTGAATGTTACCGGCCATTTGTGCTGCACGATTCCGCATGCTTTGAAGCCCGATGCCTTCACGGACCGTTTGCTGGTCGAATCCGCAGCCATCGTCAGCTACCCGGATCATGATTTCTGAATCTGAAAAACCCAAGGTCACTATCACGTTGTCGGGGTTCGCATGCTTCTGGGAATTGTGTATGGCTTCCGTGAAAAGAAGGAACAGGTTGCGCTTAAAACTACTCGAAATGGGGAGTGGCGGAACATTCTTTCGAGTCTCAACGACCAGTTTGGCATCATGGACCATCTGCTCCGCCCTCATCGCGAGGTAGATGAATGCCTTGTCGAGAGTCAGAATGCTTTTGTCCGTCAGCCAAATCACCTCGCGAAGCGACGACGTCGCTTCCTGAGCACTTCGGTGCACGTCAGAGAGTTCTTCCAAATGCTCGGGTGACAGATTGGATCGCATCAGATGACTGGTGACTAGCGACACCGTTCCCAGATTGCTGCCAATCTCGTCATGAAGGTCTTGTTGGATGCGCCTGCGTACCCGCATGTTTTCAGCCACTCCTTTTTGCCTAACCCAAAAAAGAACCGCACCGAACAAGGCGACGGAAAGCACTCCAGCTCCCAACAGCAAGGCTCGAAGCGTGCGTTGCCTTGCACTCCGCAGAGATTCCATGGCGGCAGTCACTTCGGCGAGTTCGGCATTGACGACACCACGGCGAATCAGGCGAATGATCCATGGCAGCGGATCCCCCAAGCGGTGACCGTTTGCGAGGTTGTCGCAAAAAGATTGAGGATCGACAGCATCCGGGAAGCCTCTCAGCCTGACCACTGCGTTTGAGAGGCTGAGTGCATCATTCGCACGGATTTCCGCGAGACCGAAACGGGCCATTCCATTTGCCATCGGGAGCGCTTCGAATCGCAGCCTGATAAAGCGCGCGGTGAGCGGATTGAACCGGATTTTGACGGGATTTCCTCGGATTGGAACCGGGGCGAGAGCCAAAGATGCATTCATGGATTTCACAATGTCCGTGAAGTCCTTGTCGTTGGCGAAGTCGATGTTCATTTTCCCGGGGAATGAGGAGGAGGGAAGCATGGAATTCCCCGTATCGGCCAAAGGAAACAATTCAATGCTCCAAATGAGTTTCGGTTCCGCGAACATCAGAGTGATCTCGGGGTTGGCAGCGGCACCGTCCGGAAATGGAATTTCAAATTCAGTCTGCTCGGCCACTCGTTCCATATAGGTTGGTCCGAGTGAACTCAGACCGTCAGTCAGATAGTCAGAACTCCAGAAAGGCTCAGCGGTCGTGCTGTCTTCGTTTGCGACCTCGACGACTGTTGGCGATTGGCTTTTGAGAGCAGGTCGGTAGAGAAACAATTCTTCCAAGGCGAAAAAATGACCGTTCTCGCTGACTTTGCCCCGATGGATGGTTAGTTCGATGGATTCGTAGATTTGCCAAGGAAAAGAGAAGACCACCGGAGTGCCATCTCGCTGGGGAAAATCGGCTCGGGTCCAATCCGCGATGATGAGACTGTCTGCGCCGCCTAGACGATGCGCAACAATCGTGAACCGTTGCGGAAACGCGAACGCCTCCACGCGGTCTCCCTGCGCGATGAGGGCTGGCACAAGACAGATCGCTGTCGCTATGCCATTGATCGGCAACCGAAGAGTCCACTTTTCATCGAGCGGCTTCGTGCTGCTGTGAAAGCCTAAAGCTTCACTGCGCAAGGACCTCTTCGCGATGGGTAATTTTTCCAATTCACGACTGAGGATTCGGTGGATTTCATCGAGCTGCTCGATTTGGCCTTGGGCGTTGAAAGGATTGACCCAATTGGAGAATTCAAGCGATGGCTTCAGACCCATCCCAGGGCGTTTGGGTGCGTCCGCTTTGCGGTGCAGAAGGTCCAAAGGTGACATGCCCAACATCGGTTCATGGAGAGCGTTTTCTTTGCTGACAATGAGCATGGGTGGGACACTACCGGGGAGACTGACCAAATCCCCACCGACAAGAAAATTGTGATTTTTCCCATCGAGTGGGTGCTTCCCGTTCAGGCCGATCCAGATGATATCCCCAATCTTCAGGTCGCCGGGATCATGCAGTTGAAATGTGTAGAGTCCTCCTTCTTTCAACTCTGGCTGGCGGATGGTTCCAATAAGTTGGGCGTTGGAAGACTCGGCGGCGACCTGCGCGGAGCTGGCATTGCGATCAAGCAACCAGACTTCCACGGGTAGGGTTTTTGTCGCATCTCCCTCATGCAAGTGGGGAACGGTGAATGTGAACAGCACGTTTCCTCCGTCCTTTAATCCCGCTAGAAATGGTTCATTGATTCGAAATGCAAATAGGACCGCGCTCTCGCGGGGTTCAGGAAGTAAGATGCTTCCTACTAGGTAATCATCAAGGCGAAACTCCGATGCCCAGGAATCCTTTCCGAAGGCGGCGTCAACATTTGCCGGCCCCACGAGGCGTCCGCTGAGCCTTGGATCCGCTTCCAAGATCTCCATAGCGGTCACCTGAGACGCCGCCAGAAGGACCAACATATACCGAAGCCATCCGATCATTGTTCAACGCTGATAACCCAAAGCGAGAGCAAGACCAGACAGAAGATTTGTGGTAGGTCGGCAACACAGCGCCTATGCACCAGAGGGTTGTGTCGGGTTCGGCATTGGAAGGCGGGGTTTGGCGCGCGTGTTTCCCCTGACTTCGGGTAGATTAAGGAGAAACGACACTCCTGTCGTTTGGCCCGTGGCTACTCTTGCCGCTGGATGGTGAGAGTTTAGCTGCCCAATACGTCGTAGAGTAGAGGATTGAAGAAACGGGCGAGCCGCCCTTTTTTTGCAGTTCGTTATTCGGGCGCGATCTCGATTCCATGAGTTGAGCTATCGGGTGGTATCACGAATCCATCATCTTCTGCGACGTCGCCAGTGGACGTGGACGACTTCGGGATGACACCGAGCATCAGATTGGGAAAATGTTCGGGATTCTGGCGTGTTAGTTGGATCTCAGCTTCGATAAGGGCGATGGCTGCGGCATCATTTTCGGCTTGGGAGCGCTCGATTTGTTTTTGCATCCCGAGGATGTAGGTGGCGGCGAATGGCCCCATTTTTTTTCGAAAATCGGCCTCGATGGCGGCTTGTTTGCTCAAATAGATGGGTGCGAATTTTTCCGCTCCGGCAAACTCTTCAAAGGTTGCGTCAAGGTCAGGAGGGAGGCGATTGCCTTTCTTTTCGAGGGCTTTGATGCTTTCTTCCAAGTCATTTTTTGTGTCGGCAGAACCCACTCCGAGGTTGCGGACGGAGCGCCTCATCTCGGCCGTGAAGCCGTTCATGTTTTGCTTAAGCGCGACTTGGAACTGATTGATTTGGGAACGTGCCCGGTCTTGCATGATCCGATGCGCTTTTTGATAGAAGCCATCCATATCGAGCTTGGGTTGTGGAGCGTCCGGAATCACTGGGCTCGGTTCCGCAGGTTCTGGAGTCGTGTTTTCTGCAAGTTCTTCGAGGCTGGACTCAGGTAGCGGGTCAGGCGAGGGAATTGATTCTGGAGTTGGGTCTGGAGCTGAATCGACGACCGTGTTTTCAGAAGCCTCTGACGGCTTGAGAAAGGAAAAGCCGTTGTTGTTTTGATAGAAAAAGATGCCAGCCCCCGCGGCCAAGATCAGGGCAAAAAGGAATAACCAAGTCCCGTAAGCTTTCTTCTGATAGACGATCGGCTTCGGTTGGTCCGCATGGGTGGGCGCGAGTCTGTGTTTGTGATAGTTGATTTCCAACAATTCCTCCGCCATTTCAGCGGCGTTGCGGTATCGGCTGGCTGCGTCCGGGCTGGTGGCCTTGGCGACGAGGGCATCAAAGCGCGGATCACAACCCGAAATCTCTGACGGCGGACGTGGATCATCGGCAGGCAGTTTGCCCGTCAACAATTCATGCAAGATCACTCCGACCGAATAAATGTCTGCACGGTGATCCGCGGTGTAGGGCGCAAGCAGCACTTCGGGAGCCGTGTAGGGCAGAGTTTCAAAAATCGGTTCTCCCGTGTGGTTGGTATGTGCAGTGGGCCATGCGACGCCGAAGTCGCCAATTTTCGGCATGGCAGAGAGGTCAAGTAGAATGTTAGAAGGCCTGAGCTGCTTGTGAATGATGCCATTTTCATGAGCGTGCGCGAGACCACTACAGATCGCCGAAACAAGACGCACGACTTCCCCCGGATCAATCGCCTGACCCTGAGCAGAGTGGTGGATCGACTGACCGGGGACGTATTCCATGAGGACGTAGAGCATCCCGTCCATTTCCCCGAAGTCATAAATCCCGATCAGGTTCGGATGCTTGAGGCGGGCCATTGCTTTGGCTTCGGCTTTGAAGCCTTCGCGGAAACTCACGTCGATGCTGAACTCCCGAGGAAGAATCTTCAGTGCCACCCTGCGCTCCAGCGATTTCTGCACGGCGCAATACACGGCCCCCGTGCTGCTGGTGGCGATGAGTCCCTCGATTTCATAACCGGGGAAAAATGCATTCAGCTCTGCGATGTCTGGCGCAGCGAAAGGGGGGTATTCGTGGAAATCACTCATGAGGATGCTCTCGGTTTGCAGGCGCGTGCTTGATACTCGATGGCCCCGAAACCGCAAGCGGCATGATCGCAAGCCAAGCGGGTGAAGGCTCTCGATTCAGTCGATCACGCCATCGTCATTAGCCATTCACGAAACGCGGCTTTGTCAGTGGTCAGCGGGATCGCGACTTTTTGGCGGTCTGCGAGAATGGCGAGGCGCTCGGGGACTTCTACGGCTGCGGTTCCAAGCTCTGCATCCATGACATCCGGAAATTTCGCCGGGTGCGCGGTTTCAAGTGTGATGGTGGAACTGCCCGGGTGCTGTGTGCGCCACTGACGAGCGGCCAGCCAGCCGACTGCGCCGTGTGGGTCGATTTGGTAGCCATAAAGCGAGTTCATCTCGCGAATGGCCGTGCGCGTTTGTTCGTCATCAAACCACATGCCGGAGATGCGCGACTGCATGTTTTCCCATGAGTTGCCGAATAGCGCATGCATCCGCACGAAATTCGATGGCGAGCCGACGTCCATGGCGTTGGAAATCGTCTGCTCGCTCGGCCGTGGCTGATAGTTGCCGGTGCGGAGGAATTCTGGGACGACGTCGTTGCGGTTGGTGGCGGCGACGAAATGGTCAACTGGCAGGCCGAGATGCATCGCGAGCAGACCAGCCGTGAGGTTGCCGAAGTTTCCAGATGGCACGACGAAGACCGGCTTCACGCCTGCTGGGAGCTGACGTGCGGCGTGGATGTAGTAGAAACTCTGCGGGACGAGCCGCGCGAGGTTGATCGAATTCGCAGAGGTGAGATTGAGATTTTCGGAGAGTTCGCGATCAAGAAAGGCGGATTTGACCAGCGCTTGGCAATCGTCGAACGAGCCGTCCACTTCCAGCGCGGTGATGTTTCCGCCGAGAGCTGTGAGTTGTTTCTCCTGCAAGCCGGAAACTTTGCCTTGCGGGTAAAGAATGACCACTCGGGTGCCGGGCACGTTGTGAAACGCCGAAGCGACCGCGCCGCCAGTATCGCCAGATGTGGCGACTAACACCGTCAACATGCGGTCGTCGCCACGGGTGAGCCATGCCATCAGCCGCGCCATGAAGCGTGCGCCGAAATCCTTGAAAGCGAGTGTGGGCCCATGAAAAAGCTCCAAAATATGATCGCCCGGACCGAGCGTGACCACTGGCGCATCGAAGGTGACAGTGCCATCGACGATTTCACGCAGTGCGGCGGTGGGAACGTCGGTTCCGAAAAATGCATCAGCCACCGCATGGCCGATTTCTTGGAAACTGAGTTCACGCCAATGATTCCAGAACGCCGCGTCGAGCGTCGGCAGCGAATCCGGCATGTAGAGGCCATTGTCGGGCGGAAGCGAGCGCAGGATGGCTTCCTTGAGATCGACTCGGTGGGACGGGTTGTTGGTGGAGTGGTAGAGCACTTTGTAGAGAGTTGCTGGTTTGTGAGCACGGATGCGGAAGTGCGATTCTTCACAAAACATCAAGGCGCGCTCGGGGCGAAGCTGGAATCCCGAGGGAAATCCGTCCACTGGTAATGTTGGACAGCGGCGGCATTTCGCCATTTTCATCATCGCCATGGAGACGACTGAAGAAGTGCGCACCGACAAATGGCTCTGGGCGGCACGGTTTTTCAAAACGCGCGGCATGGCGGCTGACATTTGCGCGGCGGGCAAGGTCAAGCGGCTCGGTCACTCGCTCAAAGCGGCCTCTGCGCTGCATGTGGGCGATTCACTCGAAATCCCATTTCCTGCAGGGCCGGGGCTGCGAGTCGTGCGCATCCTCGCTCTTGCCGAAAAGCGTCTGGGTGCCCCCGAGGCGCGGGCACTTTATGAAGAAAGCACCGCGCCGGAAGTCCATGAGGCACAGAAAAACTGGCATCATGCACGAGCAGAGGGTTCACGAGGTAGGCCGACCAAGAAAGATCGACGCGAGATGGGGCGGATCCGGGGATTTTTTGAATGAGCGGTTGGTTTAAACGAAACGCAGAGACGCGGAGGTCGCTGAGGTAAGCGCAAAGTTTTCAGGCCTTTAATTCTTCACCCCTCTATCTTCCCCGCGAAACTCCTCAGCGTTCTCCGCGCCTCGGCGTTTCGCTTTTCCGAATACCAAGAAACAGAGCCAGAAAGGCAAATCGTTATGATGGTATCATCGAAACGCAGAGACGTGGAGGTCGCTGAGGTAAGCGCAAAGTTTTCAAGCCTTCTTGTTCTCAAATCTCTAACTTCCCCGCGAAACTCCTCCGCGTTCTCCACGCCTCCGCGTTTCGCTTTTTCAGAAAAAAATCCGCATTGCCCGGCGCGAGGGAATGCCATGAAGTGATGATGTGCGCTACGAACCGATTTCCCCGGATTTTTTCACTCGAAACCGCCAGAATCTTCGCGGCCTGATCAAGCCGCGAAGCCTTGTCATTCTTCACTCGAACGACACCTATCCGACCAACGCGGATGGCATGATGCCATTTCGGCAAAACAGCGACCTCTACCATCTCACGGGTGTGGATCAGGAGGAAACCACGCTCGTTTTGATGCCAGATGCCCACGATCCGAATGAGCGGGAAATGCTTTTTGTGCGTGAAACCAGCGAACAAATCGCCATTTGGGAAGGGGCGAAACTGACGAAAGAACAAGCCCGCGCGGTCAGCGGTATCCAGCGCATCGAGTGGTCGAATACCTTCGAGTCACTGCTCCACCGTTTGGCGACGCAAGCCGATCATGTCTATCTCGTCACGAACGAGCACCCGCGTTCAGTCAATCTGGTAGAAACGCGCAACTCGCGGTTTATCAAAGACTTCCAGACGCGATACCCGCTGCACCGCTACGAGCGGCTGGCCCCGTTGATGCA
>JBGSLX010000068.1:0-10714 GCA_041740475.1 Akkermansiaceae bacterium
GCCTGATAAAAACCGAGCAAGTCATGGCGGTCGCGCTCTTCTGGACTGAGGTCGCTGGCGGCGGGCGGAATGATGAACGAGTTTTCGCCATCTTTCGCGAATTCGCAGACCCAGCCATCGAAGGTCGAGAGGTTGATCGACGCGTTCATCGCCGCAGTCATGCCCGATGTGCCGGAGGCCTCGCGAGTGACGACTGGATTGTTCAGCCAAATGTCTGAGCCATTTTTTAAGTAGCGCGACAGTTCCAACTCATATCCGACGAGCACCGTCGCGTTCGGGTAGTCGCGAGTGATTTGGATCAGATGGTTGAACATCTCGATGGCGCTGTAATCGAAGGGATAAGGTTTCCCGGCCCAGATCATCTGAACGGGGTATTTGCTGTTATTGAGCATCTCGCGGAAGAGCTTGATGTCGCGCGTGATGAGGTCCGGACGTTTGTAACCTGCGAAACGCCGCGCCCAGACGATGGTCAGCACATCCGGCTTGAAGAGCTTGCCTGTTTGATCGGCCACGACGCGGAACAACTTCTCCTTCAGCTCGCGTTTGCGGTGGCGGAGTTCCTCGGTGCTGTCCTGCAATCTGGCGTGCTCCAGCCCGTGGTCGGCCCAGTATTTCTTGTTTTGAGCATTGGTGACGTGAGTGATTTCGCAGATGTCGGGGTAATTTTTCCACATCTGCCGCGAGACTTCGCCGTGGAGTTTGGAAACGCCGTTTGCGATGCCTGCCATGCGCAGTGCGGCGAGCGAGTGATTGAACACATCGTCATGGATGCCGGTGATTTCGCGGACTTCCTGCTCTGGCACGTTGCCGAAAAACGAGAAATCGCGCAGCAAGGCGAAGTTGTGGCGTTCGTTGCCGGCGTCCTCTGGCGTGTGAGTGGTGAAAACGAGGCGTTTTTTCACTTCCTCCACGCTGTGGTGCTTCTCGTAGAGGTGGAAAGCAGCGGAAAGCCCGTGAGCTTCATTGAGATGCCAAACATCCGGCGTCACTCCGAGTTCCTCGATCAAACGCGCAGCACCCGCGCCGAGCACGATGTATTGCGCGATCCGGCGGAGGTGATCTTGATCGTAGAGACGGTGCGTGATAGCCCGAGATAGAGCGTCGTTTTCCTCCACATCCGTGCTGAGGAAAAACATCGGCACGGTGCCGAAGATGTCGCCCGGCAAGAACATCGCTTTCACCCAGACCGGGTGACTGTGCACGTTGATGGTGAAGCGAATGCCGGTGTCTTGGAGAAACGCGTATTCTTTCTTGCGGAATTGAACGGCCAGTTCGCGGTCCTCGCCTCGTGCCTGATTGTAGTAACCGTACGTCCAGAGAATGCCGATGCCACAAAGATTCTGGCGGAGGTCAGCCGCAGAGCGCATGTGCGAGCCTGCTAAAAACCCTAGGCCGCCGGAGTAAATCTTGAAAATCTGATCGATGCCAAACTCACAAGAGATGTAAACGGTGCTCTTGGCGTATTGTGGATCGATTTCGTAGTGGTGGGAAAACGGTTTGGGTAGAAACGAGGTGGCCATTGAAATGATGGGGTATGATGCGGAGGGGTGCGACAAACTGAGAGCCGAGCGAACCTTTGTCCAGCTTGCTGACGCATTTATCGATGCTTGTTGCGTGCCAAAAAAGTCTTTTCCGGTAGTGATTCGTGCCGTCTGGAATGGTCTGCGAGTTTGGTAGGAATTCCTGTTGGATTGGTAATCTGACTGAAAAGGATGTTGCAAACACCGCTTCCTCATGATGTTTTCCGCCCACCTGCAATGCCCACGCGCACGTGGCGGAATTGGTAGACGCGCTAGATTCAGGTTCTAGTAGGGGCAACCCTGTGGAGGTTCGAGTCCTCTCGTGCGCACCAAATTGGAACGCATCTTCGCCATAGCTTGGCAGATCAAACGGAGTGGATCCCATCCGTTAGTTGGATCCTGCACAATGCGTGGTGCTTCGGAGGCCTTCGATCTTCACCTTGACTAACAACTTTATGAAGTTATGTGACATTTTAGTCACAGATAGAGTGATTCTAAATAAATTTTTCAAAGATGGCGATTCGGGGCTTGATGTGTGTCTCGATGTCAGCAATGAAATCGAATGCTAAGTATTTAGCTGCGAAGAGTTAGTTCGCTTTTCGATAATGATGAAAGTTCATTAAATATATTACATCAAGTTTAGTGTAATGATCCATGACTCCGTGCAACTGATTGTGAATCAATTGAATGCCAGCATCAAAGGCTCCGGCAACACGGACGCGGTTTTCCTCGGAAACATCGCGCAAATGGAAGGCGAAACGAAGGACGAGTTTAAGCAAGTCGTCGTCACTCTCGTAAATGTAGAAGAAGAATCCGCACTTAAGAATGGGGTTCATCAACGCATTAAAGATGGCAAAGTGATTTATGAAAATCGCCCAATTAACTTATATCTCTATCTGCTGTTCAGCGCGAATCTCGGGAATTACAGCGATGCGCTCAAGCGCTTGAGTCATGTGATCGAGTTTTTTCAGGGGCAGAACGTTTTCACAGCGCGGAACTCACCGCACATGAGTAAGTTGACCCGCACACCTGAGGAGCTTGCTGGGTTCCGTCTTTCAATGGAGTTGTTCTCGCTTACCTTCGAGCAGATCAATCATCTCTGGGGTTCGCTCGGCGGTAAGCAAGTTCCCTTTGTACTCTATCGGGCAAGGTTGATCAGTCTCACAGCGAATGAAATTCGCAGCACGGGATCGCCAATACTGGAAGTCTCGATGTCGGCCAAAACTTCTTATACATACGTTGACTCATGACTTGGAATGTCCGTTATCGACCCCTGTTTGCTTTGCAGATCGAGCACGATGCATGGCTCGATCTCGGCCATAGCGAGCTCGCTTCGTTGCGCAGCGAACTTCGCGAGCAACGACTTTCCGAATATCAACTCTCCAACCATTTGATCATTCAGCCCACGCCAGATTGTGCGCGAATGATGCATCAACACCGACTGCGGATTCAGGAAAACGCATTGGGAATCACAGTGTATGCCGAAGTCACAGCAGACCCGAACGTGCCTAACCAGTCGATACCCGTGCGGCCATTCGAGATCGGATCATCGCTGCGTTTTGCTCTATCAGCAAAGAATCTGAGTTTCCATAGCGCGGCGAACGTGGCGCTGGATGGTCGTTCGCAAGACCGCTACTACTTTTCTAATAGTCACGAGCATCAGGAAGGCGGCGCACTGCATTTGACGCGCCCTGTGTCCGCATTTGATCCATCCAAAAACTACCTCGCGGGCGATCTTGCGGTGGATCAAGACGTCAATCCGACGATCCTTCTGGAAGCCATTCGCGACCTCGCTCCGGCAGCCAGTCCGGCAGCGAGCGACTGGCTGCAACTTCCCGTGGCGTCTTACCAAAACGGCAGCAATTACGCCATCGGCGCTCAAGTTTTCCATGCCGGAAAAGTCTTCGAAGCCGTCTCTCTCGGCGCTCATCCTTCGCCACCATCGCCGCAGTGGCGGGAGCTTTATCAGCCGGAAATCCGCACCGGCGTGACTCACGCGGACCGCATCGTCGTTCTCGGTCCGGAAATATCATTGCCGATCACAGAAAATCTAACTTTTGCCAAAGTCATCGTCTTCCGAGCGGATGACAGCTTGCTGCTTTCTCGTCCGCTTTATCACGAATCGGGTGATCCGCTCAGCGCCGTTGCGCTCTCGCTCGCTGCGCCTTCGGGTTTCTACCGCATCGAAGCGGAAGACGCGCAGGGCACCGCGCTAGCTGGCTTTCCACTGGAGTTTTATTTGGATGCTGAGCCGTCTGCGGGATCGCCATTCGCGTTGATCGAAATTTTCCATCAGCCCGGCAGTCACGCTTTTCTCAATCCGCAAGGGCACTTGCTTTCGCCAACCTTTCACGTTCGTTTCCGCAAACGTCACACGCACTGGCGCTACACCTTTCACGGCGATCTTTCCACGCTGCCGCCAGCCCAACTCGGTGCGCTGGTGCAGGAAAATCCGGGCGATGTTTCGCGCTACGTCTCGCCGCGTCCGCTCCCGCTCACCTCTGGCGCTATCGCGCTGGCCCGCTTTGGCGACGCCACCTTTCTCCCGAATCCCGATCTCAGTTCAACCACTCGCGAAGGCGACCTACTTTTCAGCGAAACCTACGTCCACCTATAACCACAAAAACATACTACTATGGCATCCACTTACAAGACACCCGGAGTTTATGTCGAAGAGATCTCGCTCTTCCCACCCTCCATCGCCCAAGTCGAGACCGCTGTCCCGGCGTTTATCGGCTACACCGCTGCTCATTCCATGTTCGGTGAAGACCTCCTGCTCAAGCCGACCAAAATCCGCTCGCTCGCTGACTACGAGCAGTCGTTCGGCGGTCCGCCAACCACCAATGTCACGGCGGTGAAACTGGATGCCAGTAACAACGTGGTCGAGACCGAACTCGCTGCGGGCTTCTTGCTATATGAATCGCTGCGGCTGTTTTTCGCGAACGGTGGATCGCAGTGCTATATCATTTCTATCGGAAAATACAAAGCTCTGACCAGTGATGTGGATGTTGCGGATTTCAACAAGGGTCTCGCAAGTCTGGAAAAAGAAGACGAGCCGACGCTGATTCTTTTTCCCGATGCGATCTTCCTCGATGCCGATAAAATGATCGCTCTCCAGCAAGCTGCGCTGAAGCAGTGCGACAAGCTTGGCGACCGCTTCGCCATCCTTGATGTGCGCCCGAACGAAAAAGTTGACGGCGTGGTGACGAAAAATTTCATCAAAAAAGCGGCGGAATTCCGCAATGCCATCGGCGTCAATCACCTGAAATACGGCGCAGCTTACGGTCCCTATCTCCGCACCAATCTGGAGAAGAAAATCACCTACCGCCACATCAAGAACGTCATCACTCTCAAAGGCTCACCCGTCAGTCTGCGCGGACTGGCGACCGAAAAGGCGACCATCGACTCAATCGATTATCTGGAAAAAGCGATGGCGGATGTCGATGAGTTGAAACTGCTTTTCCCGGACGGACTCAGTACGGTGGAATCGGCGTTTCTCGTTGTGGAGAACGATTTCAAAAACAAGATCAATGACCCGAGCACGTCGATTGCCGTGCTTTGCACCGCTTATCGCAATCTGATCCAAGAAGCCTTCAAGCCGCTCAAGGACAAGATCAACGTCATCGCGAAGAACAATCCGGTGAAATTCACCACCGGCAAGGTCGATGCCGTCGGCAACCCTATTCGCTACTTGTTGGACGATGTGATTGTTTCCGCCAAGTCGGATGCTCCCGGCGTGGCTCATTCGGCGGCGGTCATCCTTCATTCGCTCGCGCTCCATGCCGAGCGAGTCGCCCCGGCAGGTGCGGAGGTGACGAAAGTCCAAGCCGCTGTGGTGCTCGCCGATCTTGATTCCGTGTGGGGTGCCGTCACTCCCGGTGCCATCGGTGATTTCTACCCAATCGTTCCTGCGGGCACGGCGGATGAACAAGCGGCTCAGCGGAAAGAAAATATGAAAACTGGAGCGGCGATGGTGGCGTCCACCTTCAAGTCCATCCTCGCTGAGCTGGATCGCTTTTTCGACATTGCAAATGGCCACGAATCCACTTTCGAGGCCGCGCTCGTCGCGAAATTCCCGCTCTTCAAAACGATCCTCAATCGCACGATGAACACCATCACAGAGATCCCGCCCAGCGCAGCGATGGCCGGCGTTTACAGCGATGTGGACAGCAAACGCGGCGTCCACAAAGCTCCGGCAAACGTCAGTCTGAACTCGGTGATCGGCCTCGCAGACATCATTTCCCACGACGAGCAGACGGACCTCAATGTCGATGTGGTCGCTGGAAAATCGATCAACGTCATCCGCCCATTCACCGGCAAAGGCATCCTCGTCTGGGGTGCCCGGACATTGGCGGGAAATGACAATGAGTGGCGCTATGTCTCCGTCCGCCGCTTCTTTAACATGGTCGAGGAATCGGCAAAAAAAGCCTCGGAGCAATTTGTTTTCGAGCCAAACGACGCCAACACTTGGACCAAGGTCAAAGCGATGATCGAGAACTTCCTGATCAATCAATGGCGTTCCGGCGCACTCGCTGGCTCCACGCCGGAGAAGGCGTTTTTCGTCAAAGTCGGCCTGAATCAAACGATGACCGCGCAAGACGTGCTGGAAGGAAAAATGATCGTCGAGATCGGCATGGCGGCGGTGCGCCCCGCAGAATTCATCATCCTCCGCTTCTCCCACAAAATGCAGGAAGCCTGAAATCCCTAACCACTCACTAACCCTTTTCATCACACACGATCATGATCGACTACCCACTTTTAAAATTCCACTTCGTCGTCAGTTGGGGCGGCGCGCGCATCGGCTTCACCGAAGTTTCCGGCCTTGAGGCGGAGACCGAGCTGGTCGAGTACCGCGAGGGCTCCAGTGCGGAGTATTCCAAGCTGAAAATGCCCGGCATGCAAAAGTACGCGAACATCACTCTCAAGCGCGGCACCTTTTTGTCCGATAACGATTTCTTCAACTGGTGGAAAACCACTCGCACTCTCGGCAAGCCGGAGCGCCGCGACCTCATCATCAGCTTGCTGAATGAAGAGCATGCTCCGGTGATGGTCTGGAAAATCAAAAATGCCTTTCCGACCAAAGTGCAAGCCACGGACCTCAAGGCGGATGGCAATGAAGTCGCCATCGAGACGCTGGAGCTCGCCCACGAGGGCATCGTGATGGAGGCCTTGTAACATTTCCCAATGTCATGGAGCGCTTTGGATTTCTCAGCGCTTTCCATTTTCGGGTCGAGTTTCTCGGCCTCAATGGAAAGACCGTGGATACCCGCTTTCAGTCCGTCGCCGGCCTGAGCGTGGGGATCGAGACGGACAGCTTGAGCGAAGGGGGTGAGAACCGCTTTCAGCATCAACTGCCCACTCGGACGAGCTATGGCGACCTCACTTTGAAGCGTGGTCTCACCGATAGCTCGGATCTGTTCGACTGGTTTGCGAAAGCGGCGGAGACGCTGGAAATCCACCCACTGGACGTGAACATCACCTTGCTCAACGACCAACACCAACCCGCCATGGTGTGGAAAATCATCCACGCATGGCCGAAGAAATCATCGGTCGGTGATTTCAATGCGGAGGCCAGCGCCATCGTCATTCAGACGCTGGAACTTGGCTACCACACCTACCGCATGGAGAAACCCTGAACCTTCATTTCATGGCCATCCAAATCAACCAGCTCATCATCCGCACCACCGTCACCGACGATGGCCAGCCGCCAGATTCCACCCAAGCCGCAAAAGATCCCAGCGCCCAAGCAAACCGCAAATCCTCTCAGGAATCCATCGTCGCCGAGTGCGTCGAGCAAGTGATGGAACTCCTGCGCGAACAACGCGAACGCTGAAAATTTCATCGCCACTTACCACCCACATGCCGACCCACGGACAACTTGAAAAAATGGAGATCACCGCCTTTTCGGACGCGGAGTTCACCGAAGAAGTGCCGGGTGGAAAATACATCACGCAGGTCAATCCCGAGAAGGTCTCGCTGAAATACGAGATCGAAACGCCGGAAGATCAAGCGCAGGGGACATCCGCCGCTGAGGCGACATTCGGGAAAATCAAACCGCAGGAACTCAGCTTCGAGTTCATGTTCGATTCCACCGGCGCGATCCCGAATCCCGATGGCAGCTCACCGATCAACGACGACGGCGTTTATGAAAAGGTGAAGCATTTTCTAACCGTGGTGTACGAATACAACGGCGAGGAACATAAGCCGAACAACGTGCAAATCGCTTGGGGTCGGCTGCTTTTCAAATGCGTGCTCAAGTCAGTGAACATCGACTACCGGCTGTTCCGCCCGGATGGCACACCGCTCCGCGCCGTGGCCAGCGCGAGTTTTACCGGCAGCGTGGAAGAGCGATTGCGAGTCGCGATTGCCGCGCCCGCCTCGCCAGACATCACTCACACCCGCCGGGTGCGCGATGGTGAAACGCTGCTGCAACTGACCCACGAAATCTACGGCGATCCAGCGCTCTACCTAGAAGTCGCGCGCGCTAACCGCATCTCGAACTTCCGCAAGGTCGCCAGCGGCCATATCCTCACCTTCCCGCCCATCGCCAAGACGCTGAA
Organism: Akkermansiaceae bacterium; assembly: GCA_041740475.1. GTDB lineage: Bacteria > Verrucomicrobiota > Verrucomicrobiia > Verrucomicrobiales > Akkermansiaceae > Luteolibacter. The sequence goes on from JBGSLX010000068.1 coordinate 8,081, forward strand.
AAAGTAAATGTCCGCCCCGCAAACAGTCCCTAGCCGAGGAAGTAAAGACGTCGCCACCACGACGATCTTGATCGGTGGTACGGCGATTCCTGCGACGGTGGAAGTCGCTGCGATTACGGTTTTCAAAAGCATCAATCGCATCCCATTTGCGCGGGTGGAAATCTTAGATGGCGATCCCGCAGCGCAAAATTTCCCGCAAAGTGAAAACGAGCTTTTCTCCCCCGGCGGAGAAATCGAGATCAAGACAGGCTATCGCAATCAGGAAGATTTGATCTTCAAAGGCATCATCGTCGGTCAGAAAATCCGGCTGCGGAAATCTGGGCGCGGCTTGCTCACACTGCTGTGTCGGCATCCATTTTTCGCCGCCACGCTCACGCCGAAGTCCGCGACGTTTCTAGGTGGCACTGATAGCGACGCCATATCCAAAGCACTTGGCACTTACGGCGTTTCCCTGACTGCCGAGGCCAGCCAAGTGACGCACGAAAAAATGCTGCAATTCCAAAGCAGCGACTGGGATTTTTCCCTTTGTCGCGCACAAGCCAATGGCCTGTTGTTAATCCCGACGGATGACGGCGCGGAACTCAAAAAGCCGGATTTTTCCGCAGCGCCGTTGCTCGAACTCCAGATGGGAGCGACCATTTTCGAGCTGGATCTGGAAATGGACAGCCGCACCCAGCCTGCGGAATCGACGGCGGCGGCGTGGGATCAAAGCTCTCAGGAAATTCTAGAATCGAATGGTGCCGATCCGGGATATGCGCCGGGCACTCAGCTCAGTGGCAGCGATTTGGCGGCCATTCACGGGCAGAATCATCACGTTTCACACCCGGCCTCGCTCAGTCAGGAAGAGCTGGATGCTTTCACCGCCGCGAGTTTGCTGAGCCGCCGACTGGCCACGCACATAGGCCGGATTCAATGCACGGGATCGCCTGCGCCGTTGCCGGGTGGGATGCTCGGGCTATCGGGAATCGGCGCTCAGTTTAATGGCACACATTTCATTTCCGCCGTCCGTCACATTGTTCACGACGGTCAATGGGTAACGGACATCCAGATCGGTCTCGCGCCGGAAATGGCTCCTTCTAATGAGCCCGGACTGCGCTTTTTACCGAGCATTTCTGGCCTGCACCTCGCGGTGGTCGAGGCATTGGCCAGCGATCCTGAAGGCGAATTCCGCGTCCAAATTTCGATCCCGACGCTTGGTGAAAATGTCGCCCCGATCTGGGCTCGGCTCAGCTCGCCGACGGCTGGCGACTCACGTGGGCTGGCGTTTTTCCCGGACATTGGCGATGAAGTAGTGGTCTCGTTTCTCAACGAGGACCCGCGCCACCCGGTCATCCTCGGATCGCTTTTCAGCTCTGCCATGCCATCGCACATTCAGGCAGACGACGATAATTTCAAAAAAGGCTACGTCTCAAAAGGCGAGCTGCAGTTCCTTTTCGACGACGAGAAAAAGTCTATCGTTCTGGAAACTCCGAACGGGAATTCCATCACTCTATCGGACGAAGAAGGCGGCATCATTCTCAAAGATGAAAATGGCAACAGCATCACGCTGAACGCCGATGGCATCACGATGGAATGCGCCGCCGATACCACCATCACCGCCAGCAGCGGCGACATCACCATTTCCGGCACCAATGTTGAGGCCACCGCGAGCGCGCAGTTCACCGCCTCCGGTTCCTCAGGTGCAGAATTTTCCGCCTCGGGCACGACCGTCGTGAAAGGGGCGATCGTGCAAATCAACTAACTCATCCCATGCCACCCGCAGCCCGCATCACCGATCAACACGTATGCCCCGCCATGAATGGCCAAGTGCCGCATGTGGGCGGGCCGATTTTACCTGCTGGCGAACCGACTGTGCTCATCGCCGGGTTGCCCGCCGCGAGGTTGGGCGACTCCGCCTTATGCACCGGACCGTCCGCCACCATCATCGCGGGTTCCGCCACCGTCATGATCGGCGGGAAACCTGCCGCTCGCATGGGCGATTCCACGGCCCACGGCGGCAGCATCGTCGGTGGCGAACCCACAGTCCTCATCGGATAAAGTCATGAAACCTCTATTTCTACACCGCAGATTTCGCCGATTTGAAGGAAGCAACTTTTCCCAAATTTCCTCTTTTTCTCATGAGCAAGGAATCTGACATCCCCGCCTTTGTCGGCACTGGCTGGTCATTTCCGCCGGAGTTCATCGCGGGCCACGGCGGCGCAAAGCTTTCGGACGGCCGCGCCGATATTGAGGAAAGCCTGCACATCCTGCTCTCCACGCTGCCCGGCGAGCGCGTGATGCAGCCGAAGTATGGCTGCGACCTTACCCCGCTGCTGTTCGAGCCCATCACCACCACGCTGAAAACCGTGATCGAAGACCGCGTGAAAACGTCGATTTACTACTACGAGCCACGTATCGAACCCTTAAAAGTCGCGGTTTCGATCCAAGAAGCGCTAGCCGGAAAATTCCTCGTGGAAGTCAGCTACCGCATCCGTGCGAACAACACCCGCCACAACTTCGTTTTCCCTTTCTACCGTGAAGAAGCCACCGAGACCCGATGAGTTCTGAAAACACCATCCCGCCCTCACGAGGCACCAGCCAAGACCAGCGCACACCTGCCGCGCTGGACCCGATTTCCGCGCCGCTCGATCATCG
>JBGSLX010000069.1:0-24661 GCA_041740475.1 Akkermansiaceae bacterium
ATCCAGCCCGGAAATTCATCATGTAGACAGCCCAAAACGAACCCGACCTGAAGATAGACTAATCACGACTTTGTAGTGCCTTTGGTAGAGGATCCCTGCAAAATCAAAGGCTACAGCGTCACAATGAGAAACTTGGGTTAGGAGAAAAATTTCTGGATTCTGGCTAAAACAACCTTCTAGCGAGCGCTTGATTCGAATCACCTGATACTGGATTCGTCAGTTTCTGGCCGTTTCGCGGTTTCCAGATCTGGGTTGAGGCGACTCGGCTACGGGCACTGGGATCGCTTCGCAAACGTTTCGCCAGCCGGGGAAATTCCACGTGTTCGGAAAACCAGCGCATTGAGCCGGTTTCACCGCGTGAATGCGGCAGGAAGCGCCATCGAGCATGATGCACTCGTGGTTTGTTTTTTCGATCAGTGACAGCCCTTGGCGGTTGCTGCGCAAGCGAGTGAATTGACGCACAAACTCGTCCGCAGAGAGATCCAGATGTGCCGCAATTGGCGCGATTTCATCTTCCTCGATCCGGACGTCGCCCGGCCACTTGCAGCAATTCGTGCAGCGCTGGCACACATAAAACACGTCAGGATCGAGCACGACCTGGCGGTTTCCCGGACTGCCGAATTCCTGGGTGGGCTCCGCCATCATGCAAGCCGCTGGTAGTGATAATTCACCCGACCTAGGAACCAGCGCCATGTTTTCCCCGGTTTGCCATTGTCCAAAAGGAAGTGCGGACAGTTCTTATTGGCTGGCTTGCGACCTGCGCGCGGCCAGTGGTAATGCGGCACCACGCTGCGCAATGGGATGTTGTTTTTTTTCATCAACACGGCGGTGAGTTTTGCGGTGCGCTCAATGGTCTCGCGCTTGTTGCTGCCGCGGTGTTCGCACATCTCGATGCCAATCGAAAGCCGGTTGCCCGGTCCGTGAAAATCGGCGTGCTCGCCTTGTTCGAAGGTTGGCATGTGCTGGATCGCCACTTTGTCGTCGGTGGTGAAATGCCAAATCAAATAGCCGATGCGGTTGCCGGTGCGCGTTTTGGGCGAGCGCAACGCACCGTTTTTCAGAGCTAACGAGTGTTTCCACGCATCTGCCGTGTAGTTTTGCGTCGAGTGGATGGTGATATAGCGCGGTGCCATCGGGCGAACCACTTTGCGACCATGTTTGCCACGCGGGACCATATCGCTTTTCAAATTCACCTCCTGCAACATGCGCGAGAGCGGCACTTTCGGCGCACCGTCTGAAACCGTCGCGGCTGTGTACACCCGCGCGGGTGCCGCCACCATCGGCCCCACAGGACGGCACTGAAGGCACACCAAGGCCAACAGACTGAAAGGTAGAAACCATGCGAGGCATTTCACGTGACAGCCTTTAGCACGGATGTTTTACGGATAGAAATTAAATTTATGCTGATATTCTCGAAAGCTTTCCCGCAGAAGGATTGGATCGTTTTGAGAGTGGGAAAGTTGGGCAACGAGATGGGCTTCTGTGACATGGGAATGGTGCGCAGGGAAGATCAGAGGCCGCGTGATACTGCGACGGACTGGAACTCCAAGTTCCAGCTACGGGCCTTGCGAGTCACTCCGTGCGGGATTACACGGCGTGCATGGATGCCATCAGTTATTTTAACCGCCACACGAATGCGTTGGAAACGGAAGACGTGTATGGCGAGGCGTTTCTGCGCTGGACCTATGGCAATCCGCTGGGAGCGCTCTCGCTCAATGCGTTTGTGAAACGCCCCTTTTTTTCCGCTTGGTATGGTCGCCAGATGAGCACTGCGAAGTCCGCAGCAAGGATCGCTCCGTTCATCAAGAAGTATGGATTGGACAGCGCGGAATTCGCCGTTCCACCGGAGGCATTTCAGAGTTTCAACGAGTTTTTCTCTCGCAAGCTGATGCCCACGGCACGCCCTGTGGACGCGGACGATGAGAGCGCGGTGTTCCCTGCGGACGGTCGGCACTTTGGATTTCAGCGCGCTTCCGAGATCACGGGCGTGTTTGTCAAAGGCCAGAAATTCGATCTCAAGCATTTGCTCGGCGATGCCACTCTTGCGGCAAAATATACCGACGGCACGCTGGTCCTGTCACGGCTGTGCCCGGTGGATTACCATCGCTTTCATTTCCCGCTCGCGGGCACGCCCGGGCCGACTCGCTGGATCGATGGCCCGTTGTTTTCCGTGTCACCGATCGCTCTGCGCAAGCGCCTTGCTTACCTGTGGACCAACAAACGCGCGATCACGCCCTTGCAAACGGATCATTTCGGAACTGTGCTGTTGTTAGAAGTCGGTGCGACGTGTGTGGGCTGCATCGAGCAAACGTTCGAGCCGGGAAAAGCGGTGGAGAAAGGCGCGGAGAAAGGTTTTTTCGCGTTTGGAGGCTCATCCACGATCACGATCTTCGAACCCGGTGCGGTGGAGCTGGCGCAAGACTTGGCCGAGTATTCGTCGCGCCAAACTGAGCTCTACGCACAGGTCGGCACGCGCATGGCTCAGCGTGCTTGACCTCAGCATGCAAGTGTCCAATTTGCTTGAAAACCATGGCCGAATCTTACCTCAGCACGCTCCAAAAAAACGCACGCGAAGCTCTCAAGCCAGCCATCGATGGCCAACTCTCCCCGTCCGAGCGCATCACGCTCTACAAGCGTTTTCTGGAACTGGAGGAAGATCAAATCCGCGCCCGCCACCAAGAAGGAAAGGGCGGTCTTGAGATCGCTGGCGACCGCGCTGCGCTGATCGATACGATGCTTTCATCTATCTTGGAGGCGGCGATTAAGGCCCGTGGAAAAGACGGAGCCGCCGGTCACATCGCACTCGTCGCGACGGGTGGCTACGGTCGCAGGTTGTTGAATCCACGCTCCGATATCGATCTGCTTTTTTTGCTGCCACGCGCCTCGAACAAGCTGCCGAAGCCACTCCAAGAAATCGTGCAAGATGTGCTCTACTTACTCTGGGACATGGGTTTCAAGGTGGGTCATGCGTGCCGCTCGATTTCCGAGAGTGTCGAGCAAGCGAAGATCGATCCGGAAAACAAAACGGCGCTGATGGATGCGCGGCTGATCACCGGAGATGCCGAGTTGTTCGCGAAATTTCATTCCCGCATCGCGAGGGAGTGTATCGATAAAAACCAAGCCGCGTTTTTTGAACAGCGCAGTCTCGATCTGCGCAGCCGTCATGGAAAATATTCACACACGGTTTTCCTGCAAGAACCCAACGTCAAAGAAGGATGCGGTGGCATGAGAGACTACCAGAGCGTGCAGTGGGTGGCGCGGGTGAAACGCGGCAGCGGCAACCTCCATGATTTAGTGGAGAGTAAAATTCTGACCCAAGCTGCGTTCCGCGAAATGGAGGCTGCTTACAATTTCATCCACCGTGTGCGCAATGAGCTGCACTATCACACTGGCAAGGGCACCGACCAACTCACGCTGCAATTGCAAGGCGTGGTCGCCACCGCTTTTCACTATCCGCAACGCAACATCCTCCGCAGCACGGAGGCCTTCATGCGCGACTACTACCGCCATACCAGACACATCTATCAGCATGCGACTTCGCTGATGGAGGCGTTTGAGATCGAGCAGGAAACTCGCGCCGACTCCGGCATTCACTCCTTCCTGACGTTTCGGAAAAAGAGCCGTGAAGAATTCGATGGATTCATCGCCCGAGAAGGCCGCTTGTTTCCTGCCAACCTCGATATTTTCAAAGACGATGCCAGCCGACTGATCCGGCTTTTCCAACACTGCCAACTCCGCAATCTCAAACTCAGCCCGCAACTGCGCCGTCTCATCGCCCAACATTGGGACGACATCGACCGTCCGTTCCGCTACGCAAAATCCCACCGCCAGATTTTCCAAGCGATTCTTGAGCGCAAAGGCGACGTCGCCCGCACCTTGCGCTTGATGCACCGCATCGGTTTCTTAGGTCGATATTTGCCAGAATTCGGTGCGCTCGATTGCCTTGTCCAACACGAGTTTTTCCATCGCTACACGGCGGACGAACACACACTGCGCTGCATCGAGGAACTCGATAAACTCATCGCCGAGGAAAACCCGCGCCGTAAAATCTATCGCCGCTTGTTTCATGAAATCGCGGACCCCTATGCCTTCTATCTCGCATTGATCCTGCACGATACTGGTCGTGCCGAAAATGTCCGCGAGCACATTGATGGTTCTGCCATGCTCGCGGCAAAGCTCTGCAATCGCCTGCAAATCCACGGTGCTCGACGCTCGCTGATCATGTTCCTCGTGGACAATCATCTCACCTTCTGGCGCACCGCCACCACCCGCAATCTCGATGATCCAGAGGTGATCGCTGAGTTTGCCGCAATCGTCAAAACCCCATCGAATCTCGATGCCTTGATGTTATTCACCTTTGTCGATTCCAACTCCACGGCGGAGGACTCGTGGAATGGATGGAAGGAATCGTTGATGCTACAGCTCCATACCGCCACCCGCAGCTTCCTTGAGGACGGTCGGGAAAACTACTCCAAGAAGCTGGATATGGATCGTCACGCCTTGTGCGAGGCCGTGATTGGATTGATGCGCGACGACTATCATCCGGATGTGAGGCGTCACTTTGAGAACATGCCTGCTGCCGCATTTCATTTTCGGCAACCCGAGCACATCGTCACTCAAGTACGCACGGTCCGCCATTTCCTTCAGCGGGAAGCAGACACCAAAGACCCATTCGCATCCTGCATCAAGTGGATCGATCATACCGACAGCGGCTACTCGGAAGTCGTGCTCGCGACACGCGACAAGCCGCTGCTGTTGGAAAAAATCTGCTGCGCCTTTGCATCCGAGCAGATTAATATTTTGTCAGCCGATTTGTTCACTCGCAGTGATGGAATCGTCGTCAATATCTTCCGCGTCTGCACCACCAACTTCGAGGCCGTCTCCGCTGCTTCCACACGCAAACGCTTTCTCGAAACCTTTGAGAAGATTCTTTCGGCGACAGTTTATGAGCCTGAAAAGTATCTGAAACGTCGTGTCAATTTCCTCAAGCCCCGCACGGATCATGACATTCCCGTGCCAGTGCGCGCTTACGTGAGCAACGAGCTGCATCCGAACTGCACGACGGTGGAACTACAAGCGCTCGACCGGATTGGTCTGTTGCACGATCTTTTCCACACCATCAATCACTACGGGTTCAACACGGCGCACGCGCGTATTTGCACCGAGAAAGGCGTGGCCATGGACACCCTGTACATCACCACGGCTGAGGGCGGGAAAATCGAGGACACCGTGCTACTCAGAGCGATGGAAGAACGATTTTCAGAACTTATCGCCCGGCCCGAAGCCGCCGATTGAGATTGGTTTAATTTGATCCATGCAAACGGGTCGTATCATGCGGAAATCCGCTTCTCATTTGACAGAGCGAAACCTGATGACGAAGACAGGCGCGTGATGTCGCTGTCGAAAATATTCTATGGACTCTGGTTTGCTGCGTGTGCGGCGAGTTTGGCTCATGGGAATACGATCACGTTGAATCTCTCGTGTGGTTACTTGTATGACAGCGCTGGAACGGCCATCGGTAACCGTGTGCCGCCGGATGCTTTGTGTGTCTTGGTCGCGGATTGGGACGGCGACGGATTCGACCCGGCTGATGGTGATTGGGTCTCAGGAGATGATCGGCTGATCACAGTATTTGATAGCGAGTTTCCACTCGTGAATGGCGGCACACAGGGTTTCGACTTGGCCTCGGGCAGCACGGAGGCTGGATTTTTCAACCGAGGGTTGGGAATCGATCTCGCACAGTTCGTGGGTCGAACTGACCCGCTGCCAGTGGCACTCAGGTGGTTTCCCACAATCCGCGCAGCTAGTGTGAGCCTGCCCACTTCCAAGCCGGCTGTCGGGACGCCTTATGGAGAATTTTTCCGAATCCCGCCGATTTACGGTGAAGGTTTCATCGGCTGGAGTCTGAAAATGTCCGACACGGGTTTAATCACTTTCGATCCATTTGCCACAGACGAATTCGGAGGACAGGATCCTAAGGAGAACGGCATGGCGCTGTGGCGTGTACTGTCGGGCGTCAAAGCGATGGAATCGCGGCTTGAGCTAGCAGATATGGGATTTGCTACACTGAAATTTCGTGGGGCTCCATCCACCCAATATGTCGTGCAGCGGTCGTTGGATTTGATCACTTGGGAGACGCAAGCCGCGCCGAGCACCGATGCGTTCGGGGCTTGTCTTTGGGTGGATCCCACCCCTTTACTTGATCGCGCGTTTTATCGCATCGCCAGTCCAGTTCCGGGTCCATAAGCCATTTACCAGATGCAGAGCTCATTTATGATTCAACTATGCAAACTCTGTGGTCTGGCGCTGCTTGCTGGACTGTTAGGAGTCGCGAGCAATGCCATGCGTCAGCAGCCGCTACCCTGGAACTATCTGCCCAAAGAAGCCCGAATGGCTGAAGCCGTGGCGTCAATTTCCGGCTCGCCGGATGTGCCGATTGCAGAGAGCGCGGCAGCTTTTGATCAAATGAATTTGGAGCAAGTGTTCGCTGCGGTCGAAGAAGGGCAGACACTGGTCATCGATGCCCGCCCTCCGTTGTTCTTTAAAATGGGGCACTTGCCGGGCGCGATTAATCTTCCGCGTGAGCAGTTTCAAGTGGCTTACCTCAAATATCCGGAACTCGCGCAGGATAAGCAGCGCCTGCTGATCATCTATTGCCACTCCGCTTCATGCGAGGACAGCAAATGGGTCGCCAAGGGACTCCAAGCGCTCAATCACGGAAAAATCGTCATTTTTACCGAAGGATGGCAAGCGTGGCAGGCTGCGGGTCAGCGGGTGGAAACGGAATCATGACTCGCCTTTCAATCCACAAGCTACTTGAGCACCTGCTTTGCGGAATTCTCGCGGCGGTATTCCTGTATGCCGGCATCGCTAAAGTCACTGACCCACTTGCGTTTGCGGACAACATCGCCGGATTCCGACTGCTGCCAATTCCATGGATGGTTACCTTGGTGGCGCTCGCGTTGCCATACTTTGAGTTGCTCGTCGCGGTGGCTCTTTTTGTGCCTTCGTGGCGTCGAGTAGGTCTGCTTGCAGTGGGCTTGATGTGTGTGGTTTTCATCATCGCCCTGAGTTCCGCATGGAGTAGGGGAATTGCTGCGGATTGTGGCTGTTTTGGAAAAGCAGAAGTGACCGCCTGGTCGATGCCCATCGCGATCATTCGAAACGTTCTGATGCTCCTAACCAGCATCTACCTCTATCATCGGACGCGTGTTTCGTCTGAAAAACCTCAGTGAAACAAGCCGATAAGTTAGCGAATAGATGGGTCACTGTTATCTTGGAAAACTTAACAAATAACATGGTCGTAGTAGTTGAGTGACAAATTTTTCGCGTAAAATTCATAGACAAATTTCGGTTTCTTGTATTGAAGCGTCGAGTCGATTGCGAAGATGAGCGCGAAGTCCCCTATATCTCTCTTAAAAATTGGAATTGGCGTTGCCGCACTGGCAGGCCTCGGAATTGTCGTCTCCAACTATCGACAACCTGAGAGTAAGGAACCCATCGCCGTCGCGTCACCCGTAGTCGGCCCCACGTTTGCCACTCAGACTGGAACGATTCATCTCAGTGATCCCAACTCGACGACGATCCAGTTGGGAATCCTTCCATTGGGGGCCATCCGAGAACTTGAAATTGAAATTTCTGGATCGAAAGGCGGCACACTCAGAGAGGTGCAAAGTTCTTGTTCTTGCCTCCAATTGGCGTCGTTACCGAAGGACTTGCCGACTTCCAATTTTACTCTGAATGCACGCTACTTCGCCGTCGCCACTGGAGGAGTGGATGTGACAGTAGCGATGGATCAAATCGACGCATCTGGAACATCACGCATCGCGACTTTCCGAATGGTTGGCGAGGTGATGCCCGGCGATGCCGCCCGCTCCGCACAACTGACCGAACTCGTCAAAACCCCGACTTTAGCCCTTGGCTCGGCTGATCCGGCGATGTTCGTCAGCGCAAAACAAGCTCATCTTTCCGTGAGTTCAAAACAGGGAATCCTCGTGGATGTTCGCTCAGTCGAAGAATTTGCACGCGAACACGCTGTCGAAAGTCTAAACATTCCGCTGGCCGAACTCAGGCCGAGCATGGCTTTTCGTGACAGGGAAATTTTTCTGATCGGTCCAGCGATCGTTACCGATCCGATGCAAAAAGCGTGCGCTCGGCTCAAGCAACAGGGAATGGACCGTGTATCAATCGTCGAAGGTGGAGTTTCTGCATGGCAGGTGGCAGGCGGGAAAGTGTTCCAAGAACTGGATCCTCAACCCGCCATCGGCAGTTTGACGGTGAATGATGTCGTGCAACGTGTGACCCCACTGGCAGTGAAGTTTTGTGGCTTGGGTCTCGGTGATGAATTTGTTTTTCGTTACCACTTTCCGAATGGACAGCTTTTTCCGGCTGACGCCGTTCCGGCAGAAGTCATCGAGCAGCAGCTCGCTGCGGAACCCTCCGCAACACTCGTTTTGATCGATCAAAGCGGGAAAAACTACGGTTCTCTCAATCAAAACGCGCCCGCCCACTGGTTGGGTCGAGTTTATTACATTCAATCCAGCTTCGACGAATACCTCCAAGAAGTCTCACATTTTTCCGAATTGGCCACTGCCCCTATCGCACAGCAGACGTCCACAGTGAATGGCTTTGCGCGTCGCGACAAAATGCAGCGCGTCACTCGTCCGTCTTCTCCAGGTTGCGGCACCTGCCCTAAATGATCTCAGCCCGATTTTCCCATGAAACACTCGATTCATTTCCTCAGCATCTTGGCATCACTCACTGCGGGACACCTCCTCGCTGCCACGGTTCCTTACGCTTTCGACTTTGAGACTCCCATCGGCTCCGAGTGGTCTCTATCCACAGTCGATAGCTCGCACACTGCGAATTTTACGAAATTCTCCGGGCGATTCAACAATCAGACCCAGACACTTTCGCTCAGTGGTTTAACCGCTGGAACCAGCTACACGGTAGGATTTGATCTCTACGTGATCGATTCATGGGATGGCAGTTCCGGCGCAGGTGATTACATCAACGTCATCATCGACGGAGCTGAAGTATTCCATCATACGTTCAGCAACTATAACGGAAACCCACCCAGCCAACCGCAAACCTTTACGGATCAACCTGACGTAGGACGCACGCATCTCGGATTTCATGGTTCTTACGTCGATGCAATCTACCGCAGAATCGAAATTGCATTCACCCCGGCAGCGACCACGGCGGAGATTTCATTCCAAGGGGAAAACATTCAGGACATTGGTGACGAATCTTGGGGTCTGGACAATGTCATCGTTGATCTTTCTGCAAACTTAACGGCTACCGGCATCCATAGCACGAACCTTCCAGTTGAAGGCAGCACGGTCAGTCAGGCCATCGACAAGTTCACTCTTACAGCGACACGTTCCTTGCAAGCGGCTTCCGCGAACAGCGCTGCCAGTTACAGTCTCCGCTCTGCTGGTGTGGATGGAAATTTTGGAAACGGCGATGATATCGTGGTGCCGCTGAGTCCAAGTTACTCCTCCGGCAAAACCGTTCAATTTGCGCTGCCAGAGAGTCCATTGCAGGCTGGTTCTTATCGTTTTCAAACTTTGGGATTGCTCGACTCGGCAGGTCTCCCGGTGAGTGCATACACAAGAGAATTCATTATTGAAAACCCTCAGGTCGGCAGCATCGAAAACGTCTCGAACAATGTGCTGGAACTGGCGACTTCACTGCCAATGACCGAGACGCCAGTGGGCAGTGGATTTCTCACGGCTTACGGGCTTGGAACCTTCCAAAGCACTTCAGACGTGGATTACTGGAGATTTGACGCCGAAGCAGGAGACAAAATCACTGTCAGAGTCGAGGCGAACGCCGTCGGTATTTACCCCCAGCTATATTTACAGAACGGCGCGGGTTCAAATTTGGTGACCAGCGGTGGAGACTATGCCGGGAATGTTCAAATTCAGAATTACACCGTGACGGCACCCGGCGCGATTCTGCTCCGGGTGTTTTCGAACAACGGAGTTTCCGGCTACCAAATGCGTGTCGATCAAGCCCGCACCGGGCAATTGGAAGTTGAAGGCAACGACACCACCTCAACCGCGAACGTCTATGGTTTGAACACCCAATTGAGAATCGCTGGGGCATTGACTTCGGGTGATACAGCAGGGGACTTCTTCCGACTCGGGACGCTCAATACTGGAAATGCGGTGGATCTCGACTTGTCATTGCCAAACGGAAGCCCGCTCATCTCCAGCGACGTCACTCTTGGCATCTATGTGGATAATGACCCGACTCCAGTAGCGACTTCGACCAACGGTTTGTTGAACCACACCCTGACAGGTAACGGAGTCGTTTATGCTAGGGTCCTGAGTTCGGGAGTCAGAGGGAGTCGCGCTCAGTATTTACTGGCCATAAATATTTCAGATGGCGTTCCACCAGAGGTCACTGGAACGAGCCTTCCTGCGGAAGGCTCCACTACGACCGCTCTCACAGATCGCTTCAATGTGAATTTTTCTGAGGACCTTGTTGCCGCACAGGTCAATGCTTCTAGCACCTACGAACTCCGCCACTCAGGTGTTGACGAACAATTTGGCAATTCTGACGACCAATTCTACAACGTATCGAGCGACGGATACGCCAGCGGACTAAGCGCCTCATTCAGAATCTCCAATGGCCCGCTACAGCCTGGTTCCTACCGCTTCACGGTCTCCACAGTGTTAGCAGACCGATCCGGAAATTTGATGGTGACACCTTTCGTTCGCAATTTCTCGATAGGTACTTTGCCGGGCTTTGTGTCCGAAAATCGCAACAACAGCACTCAAGGCACTGCCACCAGTATCAGTGCGATGCCGACATCCGATCCTGATGGCACTTTCACCATGACAAGCAGCGGCGCGACAGGCGGCAGCCAGTCGTACAATATCAAATCCAGATTACTCAATGAGGATCTTCATCAAGACCTCATCATCGCCAACTATAATAGTGGCACCATTAGTGTACTTCTCGGAAGAGGCGATGGCACTTTCGCCGCGCCTGTCACTTACACGACTGGAACCAGAGCCTATGACATCGCACTCGGTGACCTGAATGCTGATGGATACCTTGACGTGGTAACGACCAACGAAGGTGGTGCCAACATCAGCGTGCGCCTGGGTAACGGCGATGGAACGTTTAATGAGAATACTTTATTCTCGGTAGGCGCAAATCCTCACCGCATCATACTCACAGACTTCAACAGTGACGGCTTCTTGGACGCAGCTCTTGGTAACTATGGCAATGACAACATCGGAGTGCTGCTGGGTGTGGGTGACGGCACATTCGAACCTCAGGTCACTTATCCTGCTGGCGATGGGACCGTTTCCGTAGCGGCACATGATCTCGACGGTGACGGCTTTATGGATCTCGTCGCTGCGAACTACCTCGGTGACTCTCTCAGTGTGTTGATCGGTAACGGCGACGGCACCTTTGATCCGCAGATGACCTTTCCCTGCACCACAAATTGCGACCCATACGCACTAGTTCTCGCAGATTTCAATGGCGACGGAGAAATCGACGCCGCCACCTCCAACATAGCCACCAGCAATGTGAGCGTGCTTTTAGGAAACGGAAGCGGTGGTTTCGGAGCGGCAACTGCCTTCACGACTGGATATACTGGAAACTATCATCTTCAAACCGCCGATCTCAACGGAGACGGAATATTCGATCTGGCGGTGGCAAACTACAACAACAGCCGCGTGATGACCTTAACCGGAAACGGCGACGGAACCTTCAATGCACCATTTACTTACTCGTTCGGCGGCAATCCGATTGCAATTGCCATCGCGGATTACAACGAAGACGAAACGTCTGACATCGCCACCGTCAACTATGGAAACTCAACTTACAGCATCTTACGCGGAAATAGTCTGGAGCCGCTGACCGAAGATCCGGTCGGCTCAGGCCTTGCTTCCGGTAACGGTCGAGGAAATTTGTCAAACACTCCTGCCACTGGCTGGGACGAAGACTACTGGAGCTTCAGCGGCACCGCTGGAGATATTGTTAGTTTTGCCTGCGAAGTGCCTGGGAATCCTCCAGCGAGTTCGCTGAGCTACAATTTATACCGTTACGATGGCGTACATGTAACAGGATTTAATCCTGATTACTATGGCCGTGGTCAATCCACACCAGTGGTGCTGCCTATCACTGGGCGTTACACCATTCGAGTATCCGTTAGCTACGGCTTTGAGGGCGAATACCGCCTTCGAGTCTCCACCGCGCGTCCACTGTGGCAGTGGGAAGTCGAGAATAACGACTCGATCGGTAATGCCAACGCACTCGTCATCACCAACGGCGGACCTGGCCGCCAAGTCGCACAAGTCGGCGGCTACCTCGGAAATTACGACACCAGCGGCGATTATTTCCGTCTAGGTACTCAGGGAGTTGGCACCACAATCACGCTCAACCTTACGAAGCCTTCGAACAGTCCGCTGGTGCCGAGCATTCAAATCTTCAACTCAGCAGGTGCCTCCGTCGCGACTGGCTCCAACACAGTCAGCTATGAGATAGGCACAGGCACTGCAGGAGTTTACTACGCGCGCGTCCACAACGGCGATGCCGCCAGTATCGGACTTAACTCGCTCTATCTCCTAGAAATCGAAGCCGCAGACATCATCCCGCCGCTTGTCACCGCCTGCACCCTGCCTGCTGAGGGTTCCACCAGCACCGGCCTATTAGACCGTTTCAGTCTGTCATTCTCTGAGGACCTCGTCGCAGCGCCAGTCAACAGTTTGGCCACTTATGAACTCCGCAACGCGGGAACAGATGGCGTCTTCGATAATGGCGATGACCAGCTCTACACTCTCTACAGCGACGGCTACACCAGCGGTCTTAGCGCCTCCTTCCGGGTTCTCGATGGCCCGCTACAACCTGGAGCCTATCGTTATACGATCAGAACTGCGCTGAAAGATCGTGCAGAAAATAACCTCGCTGAGCCGTTTGTTAGGACCTTCAGCGTTGAGAACATCGCAGGTTTCGTGATGGAAGGTCGCAACAACGGCAGTCAAAGTCTTGCTGGTACGATCAGCACCATACCCGGCACCGATCCAGATGGATCGTTCTTGCTGTACGCCAGCAGCAACGCAGGTGGCAGCAATCCTTACAATATCACTAAGGGTCTCCTCAATGCCGACTCTCATCTGGATCTAATCCTCGCCAACTACAGCAGCAGTACGATCAGCGTTCTACTTGGTAATGGAGATGGCACATTCGCTCCTCCAGTCACCTACCCGACGGGAACCAACTCATTCGACGTCGCGCTCGGCGATCTTAATGGTGACGGCAATCTCGATCTAGTAACGACCAATGGTGGCAATAGCACCCTGAGTGTGCGGCTTGGCAACGGCGATGGCACGTTCGCCGCCAATGCAACCTATGCGGTGGGCTCCGCACCGCGCCGTCTCACTATTGCCGACTTCAATGGTGACAGTAATCTAGACGTAGCCGTCGGCAACGAATCCAGTCATAACGTCAGTGTCTTATTGGGCATTGGTGACGGCACACTGAGCAGCCACACGACGTTTGCCGCACGCAACGGCACTGCGGCAGTGACGGCAGGCGATATCAACGGAGATGGAAAAGTGGATTTGGTCGCTGCTAACCGCACAAATCACAATCTCAGTGTATTCATTGGCGATGGTCTGGGTGGTTTCGCGTCACAAGTAAACTATCCCATCACCAGTGGTGGCGATCCCTATGCAGTGGTTCTCGCAGACTTCAATGGAGATGGAAGCCTAGATGCAGCTACCGCAAACCTCGGCACCAGCAATGTCAGTGTGCTTTTAGGAGACGGAGTCGGTGGTTTCGGTGCTCCAACCGCATTTTCCACCGGATATTCCGGAAATTATCATCTTCAGGCTGCCGATCTGAATGGCGACGGCACACCCGATTTGGCAGTCGCGAACTACAGCAACAGCCGATTGTTGATCTTGAATGGTCGGGGCGACGGCACCTTCGCAGCACCACTCAATTATGGAATGGGTGGCAACCCGATCGCGATTGCAGTGGGAGATTACAACGGAGACGGAAGAGTGGATCTGGCTACAGCCAATTACGGAAATTCCACCTACAGCATCATGCTGGGCAACAATCTCCAGCCACTCACCGAAGATCCAATTGGCTCTGGACTGGCCTCCGCCTCCGGTCGGGGAAATCTTTCTTACTCAGCCGCCGCTGGCTGGGACGAGGACTATTGGAGCTTCACCGGCACCGCAGGTGACATTATCAGTTTCGCCAGCGAAGTTCCCGGTAATCCTGCAGCGAGTTCTCTGAGTTACAATTTATACCGCCCAGACGGTGTTCACGTGACAGGATTCAATCCAGATTATTATGGCCGTGGTCAATCCACACCCGTAGTTCTTCCTCTCACCGGGCGCTACACCGTTCGGGTATCAGTTAGCTACGGCTATGAAGGCGAATACCGCCTGCGGGTCAGCACGGCAGCTCCACCATGGCAGTGGGAAGTGGAAAACAATGACTCTGTCGGTAATGCCAACACACTGGTCATCAGCAGCAACGGCCCGGGCAGTCAAGTCGCGCAGGTCGCTGGCTACCTCGGCAATTACGATACTAGCGGTGACTATTTCCGCCTCGGCACTCAGGGAGCTGGCACCACCATCAGTCTGGAATTCAACCAACCGACGATCAGTCCGCTCGTCCACACACTCCATATCGTGAACTCCGCTGGCACATCTGTCGCTACGGGTACTGACACACTCAGCCATACCATTGGAAGTGGGGCCGATGGTATTTACTACGCTCGCGTTCACACTTCTGACACCGCCAGCATCGGTCTGAAATCGCTCTATCTCTTAAAAATCGAAGCCGCAGACGCCAATCCTCCAGTCATCACAGCATGCAGTCTGCCCGCAGAAGGAACTACTAGCAACGGCCTGCTGGATCGCTTTAGTATCTCTTTTTCAGAGGATCTGATCGCCGCGCCAGTCAATGATTTGGCCACATACGAACTTCGTCACGCAGGGGCAGACGACATTTTCGACAATAGCGACGACGTAATCTACACTCTCACCGCCGACGGTTACACCAGCGGCTTGAGCACTTCTTTCCGGATTGTCAATGGCCCACTACAGCCCGGTGACTACCGCTACACTATCGGCACCGCACTCAAGGACCGTGCGCAAAACAACCTCGCCGCTCCATTTGTCAGAAACTTCAGCGTTGAGAACATCGCAGGCTACGTGATGGAAGGTCGCAACAACGGCAGTCAGGCGCTCGCCACTTCGATCAGCCTAATGCCAACCGAAGATCCGGATGGCTCGTTCACACTAGGATCCGGAGGGAGCAACGGCGGCAACAACACTTACAATATTATAACTGGTTTGATCAATGATGACACTCATCTGGATCTCATCATCGCCAATTACAACAGCGGAAACGTCAGTGTATTGATCGGCAACGGCGATGGCTCATTTGCTCCTGCAGTCACTTATGCCACCGGGACCAATCCTTTTGATATTAAACTGGGAGACCTCAATGGCGACGGCATTCTCGATCTGGTCACCACTAATGGCGGCAATAACAACATAAGTGTCCGTCTCGGCAATGGCGATGGCACTTTCGCTGCCAACGCCACTTTTGCTGTAGGTTCCGCGCCGCGTCGCTTGACCCTCGCCGATTTCAATGGTGACGGCAATTTGGACGTGGCTGTTGGTAACGAGGGGAGTGACAATGTCAGCGTCCTATTGGGCAATGGCAACGGCACACTAGGCACTCAAACGACTTTCGCCGCAGGCGACGGCACGACCTCAGTAGCATCAGGCGACATCAACGGCGATGGAAACATCGACTTGGTCGCTGCTAACTACTACGCAGACACCCTCAGCGTATTACTTGGAGATGGTACTGGCAACTTCGCAGCTCCAGCAGCCTTTCCATGCAATAGCGCCTGCGATCCCTACTCAGTGGTACTCGCTGACTTCAATGGCGACGGCAACTTAGATGCCGCCACCTCTAACCTTAGCAGCGGCAATCATGTAAGTGTTCTTCTGGGCAATGGAGCTGGCGGCTTCGGAACCCCGACTGGCTACAACACAGGCCAAGCAGGCAACTATCACTTGCAAGCGGCTGACATGAATGAGGACGGGAATTTGGACCTCGTCGTGGCAAACTACAGCAGCAGCCGATTGATGATTTTGAACGGACGTGGCGATGGCACCTTTGCCCCGTCGCTCAATTACGGGATGAGCGGCAATCCGATCTCGGTCGCTGTGGGAGATTACAATGAAGACGGAAGACTCGATATCGCTACCGCCAATCACGGAAACGCGACCTACAGCATCATGCTAGGAAATGGCCTTCAGCCACTCACCGAGAATCCTGTCGGCTCTGGTCTTGCCTCCGGCACCGCTCGAGGAAATCTCTCCTACTCGCCCGTGACTGGTTGGGATGAGGACTACTGGAGTTTCAGCGGCACCGCAGGACACATTATCAGCTTTGCATCTGAGATTCCGGGGAATCCCGCAGCAAGTTCTTTGAGTTACAATTTATACCGCCCGGATGGCTCTCATGTGACAGGGTTTAATCCAGATTACTACGGTAGGGGACAGTCCACACCGGTAATTTTGCCAGTCAGCGGGCGATACACAATGCGGGTGTCTGTGAGCTATGGCTACGAGGGCGAATACCGGTTGCGGATCAGCACTGCGCGTCCTCCATGGCAGTGGGAAATAGAGAACAATGACTCGGTCACCAATGCCAATGCACTTGTGATTAGCTCAGGTGGGCTTGGTCGCCAAGTCGCACAAGTTGGCGGCTACCTAGGCAATTACGACACCAGTGGCGACTTTTTCCGCCTCGGCACGCAAGGAGCAGGCACCACGATCACACTCAACCTCACTCAGCCAACCAATAGTCCACTGGTTCCCACCATTCAGATCTTCAATCCTGCAGGAGCATCTGTCGCTAGTGGAACCACCACACTCAGTCATGAGATAGTCGCTGGCTCCGAGGGAGTTTACTACGCCCGCGTCCACACCAGCGATACCGCGAGCACGGGGCTCAACTCACTTTATCTGCTGGAAATCGAAGCCGCAGACGCCATCGCGCCGCTGGTCACCGCAAGCAGCCTGCCTGCGGAAGGCACAACTAGCAGCGGTCTGATCCATAGCTACAATCTTTCATTTTCCGAGGATCTGATTGCCGGCCCAGTCAATAACATGGCCAACCATGAACTCCGCCACGCAGGAGCTGACGGTATATTTGGCAATTCCGACGACGTGCTCTACTCCCTCACCAGCAGTGGTTACTCCAGCGGACTAAGCGCCTCGTTCCAAATCACCAACGGTCCGCTGCAACCCGGAGCTTACCGCTACACTGTCAGCACCGCGCTCATCGACCGTGCGGAAAATCCACTTGCTGCTCCTTTTGTGAGGAACTTCAACATTGGAAACCTCGCAGGTTACGTCATGGAAAACCGCAACAACGGCAGCGTTGCGGATGCGACTCCTTTGTTCCTTTTGGAAGACCCGACTGGATTGAAATCGGATGGCGGTCGCGGCACAATCACTCTTTCAGGTTCTTGGGAAGTTGACTACTGGAGCTTCGAAGCCACCGCAGGCGATCTGCTTACAGTCGTGACCGGAAACGTCGGGAATCCAGCTAGCACGGGAATGCGTTACGACGTTTACAATTCCGACGGCAGCCTGTTGAACGGATTTTATACAAACACTTCTGGGACAGGACAAATGCTTCCTACGACTGTCCCCAGCACAGGCACCTACACGCTTAGGGTATCAGTTTGGTATGGTTACCAAGGCGAGTATCGTTTCCGCGTCAGCACCGCAACTCCTCCGCTGCAAATGGAGACGGAAGAAAACGGCACGATCGCCACTGCTACTCCACTGACCTTGACCACCAGTGGCACTACGCGTTTCGGCAGCCTAACCGGCACGATTCAGACGCCAGGTGAACTCGACTATGTCAATCTTGGCACCATCAACGCCGGGCAAACAATTTACCTAACGTCGCGCAAGCCCGCTTCGAGCCCGATGTCTCCGGTGGTCAGCATTTACACTGCGCTCAATTCATACCTTCCTGAATCCGGTGGCGGCCGTCCATTCGACGGCGTTGCCGAGGTGAGAATCACCACCACGGGCACGTATTACGCTGCCGTTAGAAATAGCAATCCTGCCAGCACTTCTCTCGACCAATACATCCTCGATGTGCAGATCGTGCCGACCGGCTCACTTGATTTTCCAAACCTCATTGTCTCTGAAATCGTGCCGCCCACTGGTGGCAGTATCTTTAGCGGACAAACGGTTTCCATGGCGTTCACCGTGCAAAACGGTGGCTCTCTCGTCACTCCGGTCAGCTCTTGGTTTGACCGACTGGTGATTTCCAAGAACAACGTCTTGGGTGATGGCGATGACATTCCGGTGGGCACTTTCTCCCATACGGGAATTCTCAATCCCACGGAAAACTACACCGTCAGCCGAACGTTCCATCTCCCTCAAGGAATCAGCGGAGCCTACTATGTCATCGCTCAGACGGATTCAGGAAACGCGGTGAATGAGTTCCTACTTGAGGCCGACAACATTTCGGTTTCCGATACCACCTTCAGCGTCTTACTGGCGCCTTACCCAGATCTGAAAATTGAGAACCTCGCTGCATCTGGACCCAACGCAGCCGGTCAGTTCAGCCTAAACTGGGATTCCGCTAACCGCGGCACTAGCACCGCCGCCGATTGGCAGCAGCGCATCACCGTTACAAAAGCTGGTGCGAGCACCCCAGCCTCCGATGTGGTGTTGGACGTCGCTGGTCCGCTGGACGCAGGCGACATCACTCCGCATACCAGCACATTCACGCCGCCAAGTGCTGGCCGTTACACTGTGTTGGTCAGTAGCGATTCTGGAAATGATGTCTTCGAGCATGACGGATTCAGTCATCAGGACGCCGAAGCAAACAACACCGCTTCCACAGACATCGATGCCACTCGTGATCTGCAAGTTTCCAACCTCGAAGTGCTGCCAACTTCCGCTATCCTGTCTGGCACCCCAATCACCGCCCGCTGGACAATTCTAAATGATGGAAACCTACCGCAGGCGACTGCCTTCTACGATCGCGTGATCGTGCGCAACCTCACTTCTGGCGAGCTACTCCTGAATCAGGATCGCTATTATGATCCTAATGTCGCGGAAAATGGAATCATCCCTGCCGGTGGCACTCGCCAGCGCGAAACGACACTGCAGCTCCCAGATGGCACCCGCGGGATCGGCGTGATCGAAGTGGAAATCATCACCGACTTTTATTCTCAAGTCGCCGAATACTCGACCACCACAAATGCGGAATCCAACAACTCGGTACGCCTGAGCCGGACATCCACCGTTTCCGTTTATCCCGATCTGCAAATTAGCGATCTCACTGTCAGTCCATCGCCGACCTCTCCGGGTTCTCTAATCACCGTGAACTGGATCGACCGCAACGAAGGCGACGGCCCGACCCGCTCGGCTTGGTATGACCGCGTTCTGGCAGTGAACACCACAACCGGACAGACAATGTCGGATCAGTATCTCTACTACGACCCTAACGCATTGGGTAACGGTGCCATCGCTCCGGGTGAAGGGCGGCCACGCTCGGCTCAGTTCACTCTTCCAAACGGCACGGTCGGCATTGGACAAATTCAAGTCACAGTCACTGGAGACGCGTACAGCTTCGTATTTGAATACAACTCCGCTGGCACTGCCGAGACAAACAATGCCGTGAACCGCACGGTCACCAGTGCGAACAATGATTTCGTCGGACCTGTGGTCAGTAACGTTCAGTTCAAGGGCATCGGCCTGAGCGATGGTGGCGCTATCAGCACTTCGGGTCGCATTTCGAGTTCAGCCACCGATCCATCCGGCGTAAGCCGCGTTGAATTCTTGGTCCGGCCCGATGGCGGCACAGACACACTCCTTGGCACGGACACGAACGGCGGCGATGGCTACTCTGCTCCATGGAATGCCGAAGCGGCGCTCGATGGAACCTACGTCTTCACCATCCGCGCATTCGACACGTTGAACAACTCAACCACTGCCACACGCACGGTTACCCTCACTCTTGCACCGCCAGTCGCCCCGGCCATCACGGTGCCCACGAACGGATTTGAAACGAACCAAAGCCAGCTCACCGTGCGTGGAACTGGCACGCCTTCCACCACAGTGTCGTTGCGTCTCAACGGTGTGGATCTCTCAAGCAGTGCCAATGTCTCTGCAGAAGGAACATGGCAATTGCCAGTCACACTGATCAACGGACCCAACCAAATCATCGCTCGTGCCCGCAACGCCGCCGGACTTGGTAATGCATCCAGCACCGTCACTGCCACGCTCGACCTCACCGTGCCGAATCCTCCGAGTGCCGTCGCTGCAAGTTCGCGCGAAGATGGCCGCGTCCGCATCACTTGGACCGCTTCGAGTGGTTTCGGAATCGCAGGATACCGCCTCTACCGCTCCGCAGCTCCGTTTACTGCTATCTCCGATGCAGGAGTGGTCGAGCTGACCACTGCAGTTCTCAACTCGCAGCAGTATGATGACACTCCCGCCACTGACGGCACTTGGTATTACCGACTCACCGCGACTAGCGTCGCTGGCAATGTTAGTCTCCTGTCCGAGCAAGCGAGCGCTGCGAGCGACCGCGCTGCCCCCACTCTCACCAGCGTTACCTTCACTCCACGCAATGCTGCGCATTTCGTCGGTGGGCGCTTCGGCACCAACATTGTGGACGTGGAAGTCGCCGTTTCTGAGCCATTGAGCGGCTTGCCTTTCTTCAGTCTGGCCCCGGTCAGCGGCGGGTTCCCGATTCCAATCACTCTTGAGCCGAGTCCTACGCCGCTAATTTTCACTGGTAGGTTCACCATCACCGCAGACACCGCGCCAGCCACCTATCGGTCCACCTTCTCCATGCGTGATGCGAACAACAATCGCGGCGCAGGCACCTCCACGACGGCAAACATCATCATCGACACGGAAGGCCCAGCAGTGGATTCGCTGATCCTTAGCGCCACCGCTCCGATCCAAAACGACCCGTTGGCACCGGCAGAACTCACCGTTACCATCCATCTCAAAGAAGTGCCCGTAGGTGTTCCCGCTCTCGCGTGGAGCCTCACACGTCTCGACGGCCAGCAGGCCGGAACACCCATCGATCTGACACAAGGAGCAGACAGCCAAACATGGTCCGGCACCTTCACCTTGCCAGAAGGAGCTGGCGCACCTGAACCAGAAGATCTCCGCTTCTCCTACTCCGCTGTGGACGATTTGGATAACCTCGGTCGTAACATCACCGTGCCATCAAGTTTCGAAATCTACCAAGGTGACCTACCAACACTGGACGCACCATCCGGCTTCTACGCCGTCGCTAAACCTGCGGGAGTTATTGACCTCGCTTGGAACCAGAGTGCGAACGCTGCAGGTTATCAGATCTATCGTTCGCCCGTAAATGGAGGCGACAGCAATCTTCTGCCACTCACGATCATCAGCGATCCTACGGTTCTCACTTTCAGCGACACCCCGGGAACGGATGGCGAATATCATTACGCCATCGCCACCCTACGCACGGCAAACGGCACCACTGTCACCGGCCTTGCTTCGAATACGCCAGTTCACGCCATTGCAGACTCAGTCGCGCCCCCCGCACCGCACTCAATGGAGCTCACCCTTGCCAGCAACGGAATTCTCTCTCAGTGGGAAGCAGGCGCGCCATCGGAATCAGGCGTCCGCTTCCGTGTTTACCGCGCCGGTGCCGTCATCACTGACACCAGCGGACTCACTCCGTTGACCAATTACCTCACACAGGATCGCTACCTCGATCCGAACCCAGCCGCAGCTCAGCGTTTCTACGCGGTCGCAGCAGCGGACGAGGCCGGAAACGAATCACCGCCATCCAATACCGCTTACTTGAACGCATCGTTGTGGGCCGTGAATTCGATCACCGTCACGAAGCCAGAAAGTGGCCCTCCTGCACTCGTCTGGACCAACGCCTCGCCAGACATCCAAGGATACAACCTGTTCCTTGATGATGCCATTACCGGCACGAAGCTGAATCCCACGCTCCTCCCAACGCCCGGTTTCACCGACCAAGGTTACGTGAGTGGTGATCGCACCTACAGCATCGTCACAGTGGATAGCGCTAACGCCGAAAGTCCCGCCCGTGATATCACGATGCCCGCGCTGGCGTTCTCTCTTGCCCCCGAGCAGACGGTCCGCCGCGGCCTCGTCAGTCGCCTCCGCGTAAACGTCCAGAATCTTTCCGCCACCGAGTCGCTCACCGGCGCTCTTGCGAAGATCACGCTCGCTGGCCAAGTCCATCAATCTGAAGTCTTCAGCCTCGCGCCACTGGAAACCCGCGAAATCGGCGTCGTCGTCGGTGGCTACTCCAGCCTCACCGCAGCAACCGCAGCAACCACACTGCTCATCGAGTCCCGCCCTGAAGAGGGTGAACTGCTCCGCTACTTCGGCAGTGGCACGGTGGCAGTGGCCGATGGCGGACTCACAGCAGAAATTGTTCCCGGAAGTTTCATCCGGGGAGGAAATGGCGATGTGCAATTCCGCTTCCGCAATACCTCCAGCGAGACCGTGGAAGTCGTTTCCGCGAAAAACAACGGCAACACAGACTCGCCCGATCTGCGCGTCAAACTCATCGATCCCTCAGGCAACCTTCTTTCCACCCGCCCGCTTCGCATCAATGTCGGCGCGAGTGTGGTTACCGTTTCAGACGGCACCAGCGTGCTTCGAGTCGCTCCTAACGGCGAGTTTCTCTCGGAAGTCATCCAAATCCCAGTGCCCGCAACCACGGCCAATCTACTCAACTTGCGGTTGGAAATCGACCGCGCTTACTACCGCTACGGCAGGCCGGAACAAGTGACTTCGCCCGGAGTCACCGTGCGCGGCGAAGTTTCACTTTCGGATGTGACCTATGACGGCTTGGTCGTCAGTGCACTGCCTGACGTTTCCTCTGGAAACCAACCGATCATCATCTCTGGCAAGGCAGTGGTCCGTCCCGGCGGAGTCGCCCTAGTGCCGAATGTGCCGCTGCGCCTCGGCATTTCCTCCGGTGGTTTCGAACGGGTGAGCCTCGTCACCACTGACAATGCGGGCAATTTCACCCACACCTTCCAGCCACTCTCTACCGAAGCGGGCCGCTACACGGTCTGGTTGACGCATCCAGACCTGCTTCAGAAAACTCCACAGGCCGAGTTCGTGATCAGCCGTGTGACGATGGATCCATCCAGCGCGACCATCCGCGTGCCGAGAAATTACACCCAATTGATTTCTCCCACAGTCCGTGCAGGTGACGGCACGGTTGCTACTAATTTGAGACTCGTTGCAGACGGCGCACTGCCATCGGGCGTCACACTCACTCTCGATTCCACCGCCACCCTCGGCGGCACTGAGGTTGCAAGTCTGCCCTTCCAATTCGTAGCCGACAACACTGCACCCGTAACCGGGAATTTCCGTCTGAAACTCATCAGCGACGAAAATGCGGACGGCTGGGCCACCATGGATGTGAATTTTTCACTCACCGCTGCCACCGCTGCCGCGACCTTTAGCCCCAATATTCTCGATACTGGTCTGAATCCAGGAAGTTCTGACTCTGAAACTTTCATGATCAGAAGTATCGGCATTGTCCCGCTGCGAAATGTCGAACTCGCTCTGGCTCAGATCAACGGCACTTCGGAAACACCGCCGCCCTCATGGATCAGTCTGGCCACACCGGCAAATATCGCGGAAATCCCTGTTGGCGACTCGCTGCCAGTTACTCTCAATATCCAGCCACCTGCCAATCTCGCAGTGGGCGACTACTTCTTCGACGTCAAATTCAAGTCCGCCAACTACCCGAATGTAAGCATTCCAGTTCGTGTCGCCATCACCGCCTCTGGAACTGGCAACGTGCTCTTCAAAGTAGTGGACTTGCTCACGCTCACGCCGAATCCGCGCTACGTCGCCCCTGGTAATGCGCAACATCCAGACCCGCTGTATCAAGGCGTTTTAGGTGCTTCGATCCAGCTTCAGAGTGAGGACGTTTCGAGTTTCGTCCGCACCGTCACCGCAGACGGCTATGGCGAGGCGGATTTCCGCGTAAATGGCGATCTAGCACTGCCAGCAGGCCGCTACAAATATCGGATCACCGCCGATGGTCATGACAGCCACACGGGACGTCTGGTCATTCGCCCTGGAGTTACGCTCAATGAAACCGTGCTCATTCCTAACAAGTTCGTGACCATCGAATGGGAAGTTGTGCCGATCACCATTGAAGATCGTTATGAGATTTTGCTCGAAGCAACCTTTGAAACCAACGTCCCAGCACCGGTTGTGACGGTGAATCCGCCGATACTCAACCTCCCTGCTCTTTGCGCAGGTAGCGTCTTCTATGGCGAGTTCGCATTCACAAACCACGGTCTCATCCGCGCCAGCAACTTCGGCTTTAGGGCACCAGCGAGTGACGACTATAACCAATTCGAGTTGCTCGGCACCATCCCGGACAGCATCGATGCCAAAACTACAATCATCGTTCCTTATAAAGTCACTTCCAGACAAGCCTTCCCTGGCATCCTCTGTGGAGACACCGGAGATGGTGATGGCGGCGGCGACGGTTCGGGTAGCGGCGACGGTTCTGGCAGCGGCGACGGTTCTGGCAGCGGCGACGGTTCTGGCAGCGGCGACGGTTCTGG
>JBGSLX010000070.1:0-4019 GCA_041740475.1 Akkermansiaceae bacterium
GGATTCCCGGAGGGCTCGGCCAAGCGCTTGAAAACCGCAAAGTCATCTCCGGGCTGCTCGGTGAATCTTTTGATTCTCTGCAAATCGCGCCGCTCAGTGGCTTTATGGAGTCCGAGGGCGAAATGCTGCGCTCACTAGCCATCGGTCGGAACCACGGTGCACATGTCGTTTTTCTCACGCCCGGATTCCGCCATCCGTCGTATTTCGAGCATGCCTACAAGGCGCGGCTGCTAGGATTCCCGCTGGTCGAATCGGCGGATCTCACAGTGCGCGAGCGGCGCTTGTTTCTCAAAACTCTCGGTGGATTGCGGCCGGTGGATGTGGTCGTCTGCCGTGTCGATCACGATGGGCTGGACCCACTGGAATTTTGGAGCGACCGCGGCGAAGGCGTGCCGGGATTGATCGAGGCATGGCGCGCGCGCAACGCGGTGATTTCCAATGCGCCCGGCGCAGGATTCGCCTCTTCCCCAGCGCTGATGTCGTTTCTTCCGCGGATTTGCCGCGAGTGGTTCGGTGAGGTGCTCACGTTGCCATTTGTGGAAACTTGGTGGCTGGGCCAGCCAGAAGTCCGTGCTCGGGTGTTCGAGCAATTTCATCGCTATGTGCTGATGTCTGCCGCTCCGATGCTGGATCCGCTATTGCCGATTCAGTGCTCTGGCCTCTCACCAGCGGCCCGCAAGCAGTGGATGCAGGTCATTCAAGCGCGCCCGCATGACTTTGTGGTCCAAGCCGACATGCGGCCGAGTGAGGTGCCGACGATTGAAAATCGGCAAATCCGCCAGCGTCCGGTATTGTGGCGAGCCTTCGCGTTGTTTCGTTCAAACGATGCGCTCGTTTTGCCCGGTGGACTCGCTCGGGTGGGGAAGGGGAATCTTCCGCCGCAGATGTGGCCGGGGCAGGCAGGTTTTACCAAAGATGTCTGGGTTTCCGGTGTTCCGGAAAACTTGGCAAGTGCCTCGCGTTATTCCCGAGAGCCGACCGCTGCCAAAGCCATTCCCGCGCAAGAAGTGCCGAGCCGGATCGCAGAGCAGTTGTTCTGGGTGGGGCGCTACGCCGAGCGCATCGAGCTGGCCACTCGTTTGTTACGCGTCGCTTTGAGATGCCTGGCTGGTGAGGCTGGGCGCTTCCAGCAAGACCGCTTCAGTGCGTGTCTGACTTTGCTGCAAGCGGTGGGTTTGATTTCCAAAGGCAGCGCGATTCCTCCCACACGCGCCGTCCGCTTGCTTTCCTCGCTGATTCACGACCCATCGATTGGCAAAAGCATCCGCTCGCTCACATGCATGCTTTTGCAAAACGCTGCTGCAGCCCGCGATCGACTTTCTGACGATACTTGGCGTTTTTTCAATCGTCTCGATGGCATCGTGCACCCGACCGAAACCGCGCCCAGTTCTGCTGATATCAATCGCACGCTCGATAATCTCGTGCTCCACCTCGCCGCGTTTGCTGGCATGCAGGCGGAAAACATGACTCGCGGCCACGGCTGGCGCTTTTTGGAAACAGGCCGCCGCGTCGAACGCGGATTGGGCGCGTTGTTGTTATTGGAAAGTGCCGCCAAAGACCCACTGGGAGTGCTCGGGCTGCTCGATCCGTTGCTGGAAACTTGCGATAGTGTGATGACCTACCGCCGCCGCCATTTTTCGAGTCCGCAGCTCGATCCGGTGATTGAACTCATTTTCGCCGATCCCACCAATCCGCGTTCCGTGCGCTACCAGATGGACGTGATCCACGCCGAGATTGATCGCTTTCCCGGTCGCGTGGATTTTGGCCTGATGCCGCGCATTCGCAAAGAGTCAGCGGTTCTCGCCGCCTGTTGTTCCATCCCGCGCGATGGCACGCTACCGGATTTTGAAAATTTGGGCGAAGCGCTTGAATCGTTCTCGGATTTACTGACGCAGCATTTTTTCAGCCACTCGGTGCGGAGAGTTTATTGAATCTAAATCCAGAAATGAGAACCACGGAACACACCGAAAGCACGGAAAATCGGGGAGTTGCAGTTATGCAATTTGCCATCCGGAAGCTGTGCCGGATGAACAGCGCCAACCCTTCCTTCGCAGTTTAACCGATGAAATACGAACTCATCCATCGCACGAAATACACCTACGAGGGGGCGGTCACGGTTTCCCATCACCTCGCCAAACTTGCGCCGCGCACCTTGCCCGGCCAGCGCTGCCCTTGGCACGAGCTTGAAATCCATCCCGTGCCGGTGGGTCGCGGTGTGCACATGGATGCCTATGGAAACATCACGACGTACTTCGAGGTGGAGGGAAAACACGAGACTCTTGAAGTCACGGCGCGGAGCCTAGTCGAGGTGTCGCCACCCAACCTCACCGAACCCGATGATACGCCGCCGTGGGAAATGGTGCGGGATGCCTGCCAAGCGGATAAGCTCACGCATGGATCGGACGCGGGTGTTTTCCGATTCGCCTCGCCGCGGGTGCCGGTGAGTGCGGACTACGCGGCTTATGCAAAAACCGATTTTCCACCAGGGCGGCCCGTCCTAGCCGGAGTGGTCGCCTTCACGGATCGTGTTCACCGTGAGTTCCGCTTTGATTCTCGCGCTACCGATGTGAGCACGCCAGTGGCTGAGGTGTTCAAACAGCGGGCGGGCGTATGCCAGGATTTTGCGCATCTGATGCTCGCTTGTTTGCGTTCGCTCGGGCTGCCGGCTCGGTATGTGAGCGGATATTTGGAAACGGCACCACCGCTGGGGCAGGCGCGATTGGTCGGCGCAGATGCGTCACATGCTTGGGTTTCAGTGTTTTGTGGCGATGACGCAGGGTGGGTGGATACCGATCCGACAAACAACATTCTTCCCGGAGAACGCCACATCACTGCGGCGTGGGGACGCGATTTCTCAGACGTCAGTCCCTTACGCGGTGTCACGCTAGGTGCCGGTGGCCAGCGACTTCAGGTCGCCGTGGATGTCATCCCGCTGAACGATTGAGCCTGTATTCAGAGATGGAAAATACCCAATGCACAGAAGGTCAGCGACCCATACACCGCTACGATGCCGTTTGAACCATTCAGCCGTGAGCACTTGGTCGCAGTCTTGATCGGTGGTTGCGCCGTCTGGATGGTTCTGTGGGCTGGCAAGCGCGAAGGAAAATGCCGCGTCATCGCCACTCGTTCGCTTGCTTGGATCAACCTGATTGCATTTCCACTGAACCTTGCCGCGTGGATGTCATTGGGCTTCGAACTGCCGCTCGATAACATTCTTCCGCTCCACCTCTGTGACATCGCTGCGATGATCGCGGGATTCGCGCTGCTGACCCGTCGGCCAATGCTGTGCGCACTGACGTATTTTTGGGGGCTCGCCGCGACTTTTCAGGCGCTGCTCACGCCCGCGCTGAGCGAAGGTTTCCCGTCTTGGCCGTTCGTCACGTTTTTCATACAACACTTCGCCATCGTCGCCGCAGCGTTGTATTTGCCGATTGTCGATGGCTGGCGTCCGAAACAACCGTTTTGGAGTGATCCGCTGCGTGTTTATGGCTGGTCGGCCGCCTATCTGGTGTTTGCCTTCGGCGTCAACTCGCTGGCTGGCACCAATTTCGGATTCGCCTCCCGCCCGCCAGACAATCCCAGCCTGATCGATCACCTCGGGCCGTGGCCTTGGTATTTGGTCTCGATTCAGGCGATTGGGATGAGCGTTTTCTTACTTCTCGCGCTGCCGCTAAGGCCCAGAAGAAAGTCCGAGAACTGACTTCTGGGCGTTGAAAATTTCAGTCGGCGATTACAGCGCGGCGTAGATTTTTTTGTAATACTCGTCCGCCATGCGGTTGGCATCGAAGAACGGCACCACATCGTTCATGGAATTGAAAACGAGGCGGCTCCATTCCTCGGGCTTGTCGTAGTAGGTCGGCAGCACTTTTTCATTCAGCGCCTGATAAAAACCGAGCAAGTCATGGCGGTCGCGCTCTTCTGGACTGAGGTCGCTGGCGGCGGGCGGAATGATGAACGAGTTTTCGCCATCTTTCGCGAATTCGCAGACCCAGCCATCGAAGGTCGAGAGGTTGATCGAC
>JBGSLX010000071.1:0-7253 GCA_041740475.1 Akkermansiaceae bacterium
CCTTCCATTTCCATGAACGGGCCGGCTTTTTCGCAGCGGATTCCGCCGGTGCAAAACATCACCACAGGCTGGTCGCGGAGTTCATCTGGCAAATTTCTCACCACTTCCGGAAATCCGCGGAACGTCTTGATCTGCGGGTCGATGGCTCCCTTGAAGGTGCCCAGTTTGACCTCGTAATCGTTCCGAGTGTCCAAAAGCGTCACGGGTTTCCCCTCGTCCAGCCAGCGCTTCAGTTCCTTTGCCGCGATCTTCGGCGAGGTGTAATCGGCGGGCCGCACCGCCTCCACACCGAACGAAATGATCTCTTTCTTCACGCGAACCAGCATGCGATTGAACGGCTGTGCGTCGCTCAAGCTCACCTTCGGCGTGAGGTCTTCCAAGCCGGGAATCTGCCGCAAACGAGCGAGAAGACGCTCAATCGACTCCGCAGAACCCGCGACAAAAAGATTGATGCCCTCCGTGCTCAGCAAAATCGTTCCTTTCAAATTCCACGCCTTGCATGACTCCACAAGCTCCTCGCGCAGCTCTTTCAATCCATCGAGCGGCGCGAAACGATAAGTCGAGATATTGGTGACTGTCAGCACACGCAAACGTCAGCACGCCAGCACCCGGCAAGCAAGTGAAACGCTGGGCGGCTCGCAACCTCAGCGATTTTCATCGAGCAGGCAGGAAAACTCATAACGACCGGCCGGGAGTTTCATCGTCGCGAAGCCGTCAGCGGCTTTCAATTGGGAGACTCCTTGTGCTTTCGTGATCGGTTTACCGCCCTCCGTGAGGCTGGATGGCTTGGATGTTGGAATGAAAACCGTGGCTTGGGAATTTGGCGGCACGGTCACAAACATCTTCAAAGTATCGCCGTCACGTTCCCAGCGATTGCGGACGGTGCCAAACGGGGATTCTGTCGCGAACTCAGCGAATTTGAGGTCACCGCCGATCACTGGCTTGATCAGGAACGACTGGAAACCGGGACTCTCGGGATCGGGCCGGATGCCACCGAGACTTTTGGTAAACCAAGATGAAACTCCGGTGTAGCAGGTGTGAATCCGGCTTTGCACATTCACATTCCAAAATTCCGGCCAAGTGGTTTCTCCGCGTTTCAGAAAGTAACCGAAACTTGGTTCGTCGGTTTTCGAGAGATGCTTGAACAACGCATCGCTGTTAGCGGCCTCTTCAATCAGATACTTGAACAAAACCGGTAGTCCGGAGCTGCCCATGTCGAGATAGTTCTTGTCGGTGAGCTCCTTCTGAAAGCTGGCGATGACGGCCTCGCGCAAGTTTTCAGGAGGAATTCCGGTGAGCAGGGCGAAGGCGTATTGGACGTGGGTGCCATTGCAGTAACGGTTTTTTTCGGCGTCGAAGTAGGTGGCGTGAATCTTTTCCTTCAACTCTGCAAGACGCTGGCTGTAGAGCGCGACATCATCGGTTTTTTTGAGAATGCGGGCGCATTCGATGAAGTTCGTGAGGTTCATCGCATAGACGCAGTTGTTGAAATATCGCGCCTCGGGTGAGTCACCCTTCTCGTTGCGCGGTCCGGGAGCTGCCCAGTCGCCGAGAAATTTGCCCCAATGTTTTTCGTAATTTGCCAGCAAGCCGTCGGTGACATTGTTGTTGATGAATTCGAGCCAGCGTTTGCTCGAAGGATAAGTCAGGGTCAGGATTCGCTCGTCGCCGTAGTGTTGGTAAAAATTCCAAGCCAGCGTGAGTCCCGCGCTGCTCCACATCGGGCCGCCGTAACTGAAGTCGTTGATTTGCGGCGCTACGGGGTGGATCCAGCCGTTTTCCTCCTGCACGTCCGACCAATCGCGCACGTTTTTGGTGAATAGTGCGCCAGTTTCGTAGTTGGGAAATGCGATGCCCCACGGGCAGGAAAAGCTGATTTCGCCATAACCAAGTCGCTCACGGTGCGGGCAATCCATGGTGAATCCCTCGACGAGGTTGGCGCGCCAGGTCCAGAGGTCGGTCTCGTAGATCTGATTGAACAGATCACTGGAGGAAGAGAATTTTCCCGTGCGTTTCACGTCGGTGCTAAGCGCAAAAGCCGTGATGTCGGCGGGCTCTGGCTTTGATTTCAATCCGGTGAGTCTGAGGTAACGGCCCGACGTGTAGTTGAAACGGTTCTGGAAAACCTCGTCCGTTCCACCGTTGCTGATGAAAATGCACTTTTGGCCGTTGTCCTGAGCGCTGTTGGAATCATCGGCAATCTGGATCGTCACCGCATCGCCAGCGTTCAGTCCGTTGAACTTGATGGATAGCAGCCCGGTGTAGTTTTTTCCCATGTCCACTTTGTAGGCATCACCCGCAGCAGTGACGGACTTCGCCGTGATGGTTTCGATGATCCGCGCCGGTTCCAGCATGTGGGCAGACAGCGTGACTTGAATCGGAGCTTCCGCCGCTGTCTCCCAAGCGCTGTCATCGAAGCCTACGGCGTTCCAATCAGGGACGTGGTTCCGCGCGTCGATTTTCTCGCCGCCGTTGTTCTCGAACTGGACCGGGCCGAGGTTTTCGCTGGAACTGATCTGACAGCGCCAAGGGCTATCTGATGAGAACGAGATTTCCTGTCCGGTGGCGTTTTGCGCGTTGAGTTGCACGCGTAGAGCTGGGCGGGTCTGAAAGAATTTGTATCGCGCCCATCCCGGCCCTTGCCAAAGCGCGATGGTGTTTTTCCCGACTTTGAGCAACTCGCGCAGGTCATAAGTCACGTAGAGCACGCGCTTGTCGAGACGCGTCAATGCCGGACCGAACGCCTGTGGATCGACGCGTTCGCCGTTCACGTGAAGCTCGTGATAGCCGATCGAGGCGACATGCAGAAATGCCGTGCTCAGCTTTTCGTTCAGTGTCACATTTCGGCGGAACCAGATGTGCTTTTCCGCCGGGGCATCAGGATGATGAATCCACGGGCTCTTCCAGTCAGTCGGCTCCAGCAATCCCATCGAAAACCGCGCTGGAGTGCTCCATTTCGAAGCGTTTCCGTCTTTGTCATACACCCTCACTTTCCAGTAGCAGTCCTGATTGGAGATGAGCTTCGCGCCGCCGTACTCCACCAGAGTCGATTGCGATGATGAAACTTTGCCGCTGTCCCAAAGATCCGCTTTCCCCTGAGAAAGCAGTTTCTCGGAACTAGCGACCTGCAAATGATAAGCCGTCTGCCGTTGGCCGCGCACCTGCTCAGGATCGGCCTGTTTCCAAGAGAAACGCGGCTCCACCACATCGATCCCGAGCGGATTGCCCAAATATTCGCAGCGCGGATCGTAAGGCTGAGCTTGGGTTTCTGCCGCTAGCAGCGGGAACAGGCCACAGACTGCGAGCAGGATGTGATGAAAAAATTTGATGGGTTTCACGGAGTTAAATGTCGTGGGTTGAATGGAATGTGCATCTACGGATTTAAGCTCCAAGACTTTTCTCTGCTGGGACCATTTGATGAATCGTCGGTGTCGCCAATGCCAAACAGGCCAGCAATCCACTTGCCAATTCCGATCCGCCCTGCCTAGTCCCTGAACTCACTTCCGCAGAACGGAGCCATTCTATCATGGGAAAAACACTCATCATCGCCGAAAAACCCAGCGTCATGACCGATCTCAGCCGGGCGCTCGCCAAGCCACTCGGCAAGTTCGAAAAACATGGCACGGGACGCGATGTGTACTTCGAAAATGACAGCGCGGTCATCACTTCTGCCGTCGGTCACCTGGTGGAACTCCGCATGCCGATGGGGCCGAACGGGAAAAAATTACCATGGAATTTCCAAGTCCTGCCTGCCATTCCCGAGAAGTTTGACCTCGACCCAATCCCAGATTCGGAAGCTCGACTCAAGCAGGTGCTCAAGTTTGCGAAGCGCAAAGACATCGATCAAATCGTCAATGCCTGCGACGCCGGACGCGAGGGCGAGCTCATTTTCCGCTACATCATGGACATCGGCACCATCCAGAAACCGGTGCGGCGACTTTGGATGCAGTCGATGACCAACAACGCGATTCTCAGTGCATGGGATAAACTGCGCAGCGATGAGGAGATGCGCCCGCTAGCAGACGCCGCGAAGTGCCGCTCGGAATCCGACTGGCTCGTCGGCCTAAACGCGACGCGCGCGCTCACCTGCTTCAACTCGCGCCACGGCGGCTTCAACATCACCGCGGCTGGCCGCGTGCAAACCCCCACCCTCGCCATCCTCGCTGCCCGCGAGGCGGAAATCCAAGCGTTCCGATCCACGCCGTATTTCGAGGTTCATGCGAATTTCTCAGTCCAAGCTGGAGAATATCTCGGCAAGTGGATCGATGAAGCGTGGAAAAAGGACGAATCCAATCCTCATTCGCGCCCCGAACGCATCTGGGAACAAGCCACTGCTGAGGAAATCAAAGCACGCTGCGACCAAAAATCCGGCACCGTCACCGAGGAGAAAAAAGCCCAATCCCAGATCGCCCCGCAACTCTACGATCTCACCACGCTTCAGCGCGAAGCTCCATTTTCCGCCAAGGGAACCCTTCAGATCGCCCAAGCTCTTTACGAGAAGCACAAAGTCATCACCTACCCGCGGACGGACTCGCGCTATCTCCCAGAAGACTACACCGCCAACGTGCGCGAAACGATGCAGCACATCGCCGATGGCGGGCTAGACGTTTCCCGCTACGCTCAAGCCGTGCTCAGCGGCAGCGCGGAAAACGGCCCACGCCTCCACAAATCGCGCCGGATTTTCGACAACAAAAAAGTTTCCGATCACTTTGCGATCATCCCCACCGGCAACATCGCCAAGCTCAGTGAGACCGAGCAAAAGGTCTATGACATGATCGTCAAACGCTTCATCGCGGTGTTCTACCCATCCGCAGAGTTTGAACAAACCACCCGACTGACCCGCATTGCGCACCCCGCGATCACAGACACCTTCAAAACCGAAGGCCGCATTCTCGTAAAACCCGGCTGGCTGGAAGTCTATGGCCGCCGCCCTGGCGTCGCGTCTGGCAAAGACGAACTGATTCCCGTCACCAGCGGAGAAACTGCCGCAGTGGAATCCATTGAGCTGAAGCACGAGGAAACCAAGCCCCCTGCGCGTTTCACGGAATCCACTCTGCTATCTGCAATGGAAGGTGCGGGCAAATTGATCGACGACGAAGCACTGCGCGAAGCGATGGCCGAGCGTGGTCTCGGCACACCCGCCACCCGCGCGGCCACCATTGAAGGCCTGATCGCCCAAAAATATCTCGCGCGAGACGGCCGCGACTTGCACGTCACTGGTAGCGGCATGCGACTGATCCAGCTAGTCCGTGAAATGGACATCCAAGGTCTTTACTCGCCGATGCTTACTGGCGACTGGGAATACAAACTCCGCCGCATGGAACAAGGTGAGCTCGAACGCGGCGCCTTCATGCAGGAAATCATTTCTTATACTAACGACATCGTCGCCAAGGCCCGCAAACTCGCCGACGACACGAAAAACCAAGAGTTTCCCGACATCAAAGTCCCCTGCCCTGCTTGCGGCACTGAAGCTCTGCGCCAGACTGATGCCACCTACGAGTGCCGAAATCCCGAGTGCAAATTCAAGGCAAAGAAACACATCGCCGGCAGACTGCTCTCAGAATCGGAAGCCATCGAACTATTCTCCAAAGGCTTCGTCGGACCGCTCACCGGCTTCAAGTCGAAGTTCAACAAACCCTTCGATGCCGCACTCAAGATGGATGAGAAATTCAAAGTGAATTTCTTCTTTGAAACCGACGACCGCGAAACCGCCGTCGAACTCACCGAAGAACAACTCATCGGCGAAGTGGAAATGCCGGATGGCCGCACGGTGAAAATATATCAAACCGAAAAAGCCTATCACCTGCCATCGCTAGCCACCAAGAAAGAGCCGAACGGCATCCGCATCGGCAAGTCGATCCTCCATCACGACATTACCGCAGACCAAGCACTCCAGCTCATCGCCACCGGAAAAACCGATGTGATCAAGGGCTTTGTCTCTAACCGCACCAAGCGCAAGTTCGACGCCTACCTCACCTTTGATCCCAAAGAAGGCAAAATCGGCTTCGACTTCCCTCCCCGCCCCGCCAAGAAAGCCGCGAAAAAAGCAGTCAGTTAGCACAGCGCCGTGGCGTTCGTTACCGATTAAAGCCGCAGTATGGCCGCTTTAATTGCTCATGGATTTGCAAATAGCAGATCGCGAGTAGTTGCAAGCCCTGCGAATTCTCAATCGTCTTGGCTTTCCACCATGTCGCGACGCACTCCAGCTTAGATTGATCTCCTTCTGACCTACTGCCGCGTCAAAGCGGTTCAAAAGATTCTTTATCTCTTATGAACCACGAATTTTACCAATTACCCAAAACACCGCAATTAAGAGGGCGATAATCCACAAGATGTTGAGAAACACACCTGTGATGGAAAGGGCGACGCGTAAAACGACCCATAATACCAAGAGCACGACAGCTAAGATTAGTAGTTTATTCACGGCTTCATCCTCGTGCTGAACAGAGGTAAGGCAAATGAAAACAGACAGGTAAACTGACCCAATGTAGGCCTAGCGCACCTTTCGTCTGGACGATGCACGCAGCAAGCTCGACGGATTTCACCAGTGATTGGTAAGCCAGCAGCATCAAAGTAGAGGATCTCATGAGTTGATACCATTTCTCAGGGTTTCACCCCATAGAACTCTTCACATCCTTTGTTAATGTGACGGGTAGTTGGCCAAATACAAAATTCAACATTCAAACTGTACAAGTGTTCTGAAATGATGATCAGATTTCGCCAAATATATACATCACCAAACAAAAATACAAAATGTCAAACATGACCCAAGACACAGAAGATCAGGAAATTGAAATCATGGACAGCGAGTTACATGAATTGTTTCTTAATGAACTGGCCGATATTTTAAGCGCCGAGCAGCAACTGACAAAAGCACTGCCCCTAATGGTAGAAGCAGCGGTATCCGAAGAGCTGAAATCCGCGTTTGAATATCACCTTTCAGAAACCGAGTATCATATCGCGCGAATCGAACAGGTATTCACTTCTCTTGATGAACCCGTTCGAAGCAAAGAATGTTTAGCCATGAAAGGTTTGCTAGAAGAGGGTGTTGAAATGATGGAGGAATTCAAAGACTCCACGGCACTCGATGCCGCTCTCATTGCTGCAGCACAAAAAGTGGAGCATTACGAGATCGCCTCTTATGGAATGATCTGTGCTTGGGCCACACAGATGGGTCACTTTGAAGCGGTGGAACTTCTTACTGCTACTCTGGAAGAAGAAAAAATCGCTGACGAAACGCTGACAGAAATTGC
>JBGSLX010000072.1:0-4161 GCA_041740475.1 Akkermansiaceae bacterium
TACCCACGCGGATACAGAGTTGAGACATCCACTGACGCAAACTCTTGGAACACGGTTTTTGAAAAACCTCCGGGCAATACTGAAAGTGGGGCCATTACCGTGAACTTTGCTTCTCAAACAGCGCGGTACATCAAAATTACCCAAACGGGCAGTTCTGGTTCTAATTGGTGGGCGATTCATGAACTCAATGTGTATGGCACCCAAGGTGAAGGCGGAGAGTGGACCTCGACAAACGTGAATGGCGGCACGGGTAGTTCTACCGTAAATAATGGTGTATGGGCCGTATCCAGTTTGGGCGGAGATATTTTTAATGCTTCTGACAAATTCCACTACCGTCACCAAACAAGGACAGGAGACTTTACCATCGTGGCTGAGGTTCCTACCGTCGGTAGCACTCAGCAATGGGCCAAGGCAGGATTGATGATTCGCGATGGAACGCAGGCCAACGCTAAAAACGCGTTCATCAACCTATCACCGACGAACAGACTTCGTTTCCAGCGTCGTGCGATTACTGCTGCTAGCACTACTGAAGTTCAAGCTACTATTGCTTCAAATCCTCGATTTTTTAAGCTCACGCGCAGCGGTGACACGTTCAGTGCTTTTTATGCCAGCACGGCAAGTGGTCCTTGGACACAACTGGGAATCGGTGAAACGATCGTGATGCCCGCTACGGTGAACGTGGGCCTGGCTGTCTCCAGCTACTCATCGACTGTCACATGCAATAGCATCATTAGGAACGTCAGCGTTACGACTCCGTAATTCTTATCGATGCTCTGACAGGATTAACCTACAATGGGAAGGACCAGCTCGGTCCTTCCCATTTCGCTTTTGAGAAAAACGCACATCGAATTAACCCATGCGTACGATTCTCATCGACGAACATCGAGTCCGTAGCTGAAAGTTTCTCAATGAAATGATATGAAATCACACAACCGTCAGAAGTTATTCATTTCGGCTATTCTATCTTTGGTCGCGTTAATCACTATCGCTTACAAACTGACGCATTCCGGGATGACGGAGTTATGGGTTGATTTTGGAAATCAAATCCCATCTGCGCTTTCCCATGGCGATGCCCATTCATCTTCTTTGTCACGAAATGCATCGAGTACCGAGGTCTCGGCGCAGTCGCTTGATTCTCCAGTCACGAAGCAGCATTTAGAAACATTAAAGGCGGAGCTTTTCGCGGCCCAGAGCATCGAAGACCCATCAGAACAAAATAACGCTTTCGAGCGGTGCATGGCGGGCATCTCCCCAGAGATCGCGGCCGCTTTGTTGTCTTCCATGATGCCCGATGAACTGGGCGGAATCGCGGCGCAGCGGCTTTTCGATCGATGGGCCACTGCGAATCCAAAAACCGCGATGGAATGGGCGCAAAGTCTGGCCGATTCCAAAACGAGCCAGCCATTCATGGATGTGGCAGCCATACGCTGGGCCACGACCAACTTGGCGGAAGCTGCCGCATGGGCGCGCAATTTGCCGGAGGGCGACTCACGCTCGGCGGTCATGGAGGCAATCAGTCAGGAGGCGATCCGTATTGATCCAATAGAAGCGCTGCGTTTGGCGAGAGAACTACCGGAGGGGCCTGGGAGTGCGGATTTGTTCGTTCGCGCTTCAGGCGAGTGGGCACATCAAGACCGCGAAGGTGCCGTGGAGTGGGCGCGACAAATCCAAGACATCAACCTGCGCCAACAGGTGTTCGAGCAGATCGCCATCGTCGCATCGGCGAAAGATCTGCAAGCGGCGGCAAACATCGCACTGCACGATATGGCACACGGCGCGCAGCAAGATCGTGCGTTGGTTTCCATCGTGCAGCGCTGGGTGCAAGAGGACCCAGCGGTCGCGTCCTCGTGGGTGAGTCAGTTTCCCGATGACTCACTGGGGCAAGATGCGGCGGAAACCTTGGTGAACCTGTGGGCGCAAGCGGACCTCAAAGCGTCAGGCGACTGGCTATCATCTTTGCCACCGAGCCAATTGCGAAACAGAGCCGTTCTCGCCTATTCCCGCGTGTTGCGGCTGACGGATGCGCCTGCGGCCGAACGTTGGGAGTCTTTGATCACCCACGCTCCGTGAGGTAGATGAGATTTCCGGTCACGGAAGAGTTGCAGAAATAGCCGAGATTGATAGGGGTGGAGCATCGCCCTTAGGAGAGGACGTTTTCCGCAGGCTTCCGTCTGCATCCATCTAGCTTATCTGAAATAACACATCCAAATGAACGATCTCAACCAAGCCCTGCCTAACGCCTTTCCACGCCGCCGCTTCATTGGCGGACTCGCAGCTGCCGGATCCGCATTTACGCTACCTGCCAGCTTGCTCGGCCAAGAAGCATCGCAAGCCGCGCAGCCCGCCGCTCCGCTGAAAGGACATTTCCACCCCAAAGGCAAAGCCCCCTCCCAGTTCACCATCGATATTCTCAAACAAGCTGGCTCCACTCTGCCATTTGATGACACCCGTGACTTCGATGAGCAGAAAAAAGGTCTCATCGCTCCGATGAAGGAGATGAAAATCATGGCGGACGGCGGCCACGTCGCTTGGGACATGGAGCGCTTCCAGTTCGTGCATGATCAGGAAGCATTCGACAGCATCCACCCCTCACTGCTGCGCCAAGCTCGCCTCAACAACAATTACGGCGTCTATGAAGTGATCCCCGGCATTTATCAGGTGCGGGGTTTCGACCTCTCCAACATCACCTTCGTCCGTGGCAAGACTGGGTGGATCGCATTTGACCCGATGATCTCGGCGGAAACGGTCCGGGCGGCGTGGAATCTTTTCCAAGAGCACGTCGGTGAAGGACTGCCAGTCACGGCGGTCATCTACTCCCACACCCACGGTGATCACTGGGGCGGCGTTCGCGGCTTGATCCAGGAAGAGGACGTGCGCTCGGGAAAAGTGACGGTCATCGCTCCAGACGGCTTCATGGACCACACGATTTCCGAGAACGTATATGCCGGAAATGCGATGAACCGCCGCTTGTTTTACCAATACGCCCTGCTGCTGCCTGCCAGCCCGCACGGCTTCGTCGATATGGCGCTCGGCAAGGGCGTGTCGGCTGGCACTTCGGGGCTGATCGCACCCACCCGCTTGGTGGCCGATGCGATCGAGGAGTTCGAGGTCGATGGCTTGAAGATGATTTTCCAAAACACTCCGAACACCGAAGCTCCGCGGGAAATGAACACCTACATCCCCAGCATGAAGGCGCTGTGGATTGCGGAAAATGTCTGTGCGACCCAGCACAACATCTACACACTGCGGGGTGCGCCTGTCCGCGATGCGCTGAACTGGTCCAAATACATCGCTCAGGCGCTGCACCGCTTCGGCATGGAAGCCGAGGTCATGTTCGCTTCCCACCACTGGCCGCGCTGGGGGAA
The DNA here is from genome assembly GCA_041740475.1 of Akkermansiaceae bacterium. Classification (GTDB taxonomy): domain Bacteria; phylum Verrucomicrobiota; class Verrucomicrobiia; order Verrucomicrobiales; family Akkermansiaceae; genus Luteolibacter. Next base: position 3,366 of record JBGSLX010000072.1, read on the forward strand.
TGCCCGGGTGCAAGAAGTGCTCCGGGCCCAGCGCGATCTTTACGCGAACCTCAACAACCAAGTGCTGCATCTCGCCAACCAAGGCGTGACGATCAATCAGGTTCACAACATTTACCAAGCACCCAAGAGCTTGCGGAGCCAGTGGCACTGCCGCGGTTACCACGGCTCCTTTGAAAACAACAGCCGCGGCGTCATCCAGCGCTTCCTCGGCTACTGGGATGGGAACCCGGTCAATCTGCTCCCTGCGCCAGAGGCGGAGTCGGGCGCTGTTTTTGTCGAGATGATGGGCGGCGCGGAAAAAATCATCACCAAGTGCCAAGAACTCTACAACCAGGGCCAATACAAGGTCGCGCAGGAAATCGTCAACAAGCTCGTCCAGTCCGATCCGCAGAACACGACGGCCAAAGACTTGCTCGCGGACATTTTCGAGCAGATCGGCTACCAGCAAGAAAACGCGGGACTTCGCAACAGCTTCCTTGCCGCTGCTTACGAGCTCCGCACTGGCATCCCGCAGGGCGCGATTGCTAGCTCCAGCAGCCCGGACGTGGTCCGCGCCATGTCCACCGAGCTGTTCCTCAATTTCCTCGGCATCCGCATGGACAGCAAGAAAGCCGAAGGCCTGCGCTTCACGATCAATCTCATCACGCCGGACAACGGCGAGAAATTCTGCATCGAGATGGAAAACGCCACTCTCACGAACATCGAGGGCTTCCTCGCGGAAAAAACCGACCTCACCCTCACCATCAACCGCTCCGACCTCGAACAGTCGATGATGGGTGCCAAGCCGATCGAGCAG
>JBGSLX010000073.1:0-4616 GCA_041740475.1 Akkermansiaceae bacterium
ATCCGCAGCGTGCGTCCGAGCGATGCTTTCGCTGCGGGTGGGAGTTCGACGCATGGCAGTTCTTCGACGCCAGATTTTCCGTGCCCCTTCCCGGCGGGGAATTGTTTCGGATGAAACTTCCCACCGATGAAACCGACCAACGCCGCCGTGAGGATGATGATCACAAAGCTGATCTTGAAAACGAAGATCGCGACAAACGAGAGCCCTGCCAGTGTCCACAAGCTGGGAGATTTCAACGCCTTCGAGCCAATCCGTTTCACCGCCGAAAGCACGATGGCGATCACCGCCGCCGTCAGTCCGTAGAAAAGCCCGTTTACCCACGCGATGCTGCCACCCGCCATGTAGAGCCAGCTCAGACCTAGCAGAATAAACATAGATGGCAGCACGAACAGCAAGCCCGCAGCGATCCCGCCGCGCGCTCCGTGCAACCGCCAGCCGAGATAAGTCGCAAGCTGTTGGGCCTCTGGTCCGGGCAGTAGCATGCAGAAATTCAGCGCGTGCAGGAAGTGCTCCTCACTCATCCAGCGCCGCCTCTCGATGATCTCCTTGTGCATGATGGCAATCTGCCCAGCCGGTCCGCCGAAGCTGATCCAGCCAAGTTTCCACCAAAAACAAAGAGCCTCGGAAAAGGTGGGCGCAGGCGGTACTGGGCATTCGCTTGAAATCTGACTCATGACAAGTGGTGAGATAAGGAGCCGGAACCTTAATGTCCCTCTCTTTCATCACAAACGAGGATGTAACAGTAAGGTCGCGGCTCTTCAAAACATGACCCCGGTGAGGTGAGCTAGATTTTTAAATCGGCTCTGATGTGCGTTAGATTCCGGTTTATCGTCATAATGGATCGGTAGGCCACTGTCTGGAAGATGCACACAAATGGTTCTAGCGAGGATTTGCTTTACTGATCGGCAGTTGCTCGTCGGATCACATGATAACTGTCTGCGATGTATCAGGACAAGGTCGGTATCAACATCTATGGGATCTATAAAATGATGGGGAACATCCATGGCCAGAACAAAGGCCAAGCGGGGCTAAGCCGCGTGAATTAGGCTTGGTCCGGTCTGGACAGTGTGGGAGGGGGGCGGCAGCTTGTCTTGAGTTTATGCGCATATCGGATCGCTACATTGGAAAACAAGTGCTGCTCGGCACCTTCTACGCGGTGCTGGTTTTGGGCCTGGTGCTGGTGCTTGGGAATCTGTTTAAGAAAATCCAGCCGCTGTTGGTGGATCAAAAGGCACCGCTGGAACTGGTGTTGCGCTTTGTGTTCAACGTGCTGCCACTTTCGCTGATGTACACCGTGCCGTGGGGTTTTTTGTCGGCGGTGTTATTGGTATTCGGTCGCTTGTCCGCGGGGCAGGAGATCACTGCATTCCGCGTGGCTGGAGTGGGTCTAGTGCGTTTATCGGCTCCGGTATTCATCATTGGAGCACTGCTTTCACTGGCGAGCATGTGGCTCAACATCAACGTCGTGCCGAACTCAAAGGCGACGATTGTGCAGTTAATTTACGATCAAGCGGCACGTGACCCGGATTCCCTACTCAAGCCCGGAGTGGTGCAGGGAAATTTCAAAGGCGATGGCGAGGATTTGCAAAAGGTGCTGATCGAGGGGAAAAGCGCGGAATGGATGGAGGGCTTCCATTTTTACCAAATACCGCCTGACGGGAATGGCATCACCTACGTGCATGCTTTGAGGGCGGCGCTATCGATCAACGCGGAGAAGAGCCAACTGCGTGTGCGCTTGCAGGATGCGTTTTTTGAGACGACGAAGCCGAATGGTGAGGTGGAAATGGCTTTTGCGGGAAACGCTGAGCCGTTGCTGATCGATCTGAAAGACCCGAGCAGTCGTCGGTCCAAGCCGAATGCGATGACCAACGCGCAGATTCGGGAGCGGCTGGCTCATGATCCAGAGCTGGACGAAGCAAGGCGTATCAAATTTCGGTCTGAGATTACGAAGCGCTATTCATTTTCCATGGCCTGTCTGGCGTTTGCCTTCATCGCGGTGCCATTGGGTTTGAACTCACGACGCAAGGACACGTCCGGTGGTCTCGTTCTCAGTCTGTTGATCGGAACTGGCTACTTTTTGGTCACGGTGTTGGCGGAGCAGTTCAAGTCCGATACGTGGACAACTGCGGTTCTGTGGTCGCCAAACATCGTTTGCGTGTTGTTAGGATTGGTTCTTTTTCGCAGGGCGCGTTTCAAGTAGTCATCTACAAATGTTGAAGCCCCTGCGAAACATCATCCGCGCTGGGCGGGGAGTGCTTCACCACTTCGCGGAGGGTCATGTGCGCTTTGCGCCGTTCGTCAGATCGCTGGCGAAGTACGATCTCAGCAAGTTCCGTGCGGACGCACGTGCTGCGGTCAATGTTACGATGCTCGGTCTGCCGCAGTCGATTGCGTATGCGGCGATTGCGGGTTTTCCGATTGTGTATGGCATTCTTTGTTCGGCGGTGGCGGCGATCGTGGCACCCTTATTCTCGGGTTCCCGCCATACGATCATGGGACCGACGAATGCGACGGCGTTCATGCTGTTCAGTTTCTTTTCGATGAACCCGGCGTTGTCGGCGCGCTATGCGGAATTGGTTCCGCTGTTGGTCTTGATGGCGGGTTTGATCGCAGTGGGCGGTGCGTTGCTGCGAGTGGCGGACTTGCTGCATTACATTTCGCGGAGCGTGCTGGTGGGCTACATCGCGGGTGCGGCGGTGCTGATCATCGCCAATCAAATCAAGCCGTGGCTGGGGCTTGATCAGTATGTCAACCCGGCAGCAGCGACCACGTTTGTCGGACTTGTGATTGAGTTGATCCATGCGCTTCCGAGGACCCAGTGGGTGCCCTTTGTGATCGGCTTGATCACGCTGCTGGTTTATTTCGCGCTGAAGAAATGGCGTCCGACTTGGCCCGCGTTTGCGTTGACCTTGCTCGTATCATCCGCGCTGTTTGGTTCGTTGGTCCGGTTTGACGTCGGTCCATTCACTGGGGTGGATACTTTTACGACGTTTCGATTTGAGGATTTGAAACCCGGTTTCCCTGACTTTCGCCGCACGACGATCTTTGCCGACATATCAAGTCTAGTGGCGGTTGCGTTTGCCATCGCGTTTCTGGCTTCGCTGGAAAACTCGCTGATGTCCAAGACGCTTGCTTCTCGTTCGGGGGAGCGCCCGGAGGTCAATCAAGACATGTTCAGCGTGGGCATGTCCAACCTCGCGGTCTCGTTCACAGGCGGCATGCCAGCGTCTGGCTCGCTCACACGTTCGTCGCTCAACTTCGAGTCTGGTGCGAAAACACGTTTTGCCTCGCTGTTCTCCGGAATATACACACTCGGTTTTGCGCTGATCATCGCCGCTTCGGTCGGCTGGGGTGTGCCGTTGATCGATTACGTGCCTAAGGCCGCGCTCGCGGCTCTGGTCATTGCGCTGTCGTTTTCCTTGTTCAACTTGCGCCACATCCGGATTTGTCTGCGCTCCACCCGCGATGATGCGACGGTGTTGATCACAACGTTCGCGGCGACGCTGCTCGCCCCTTTATACGTCGCTATTTTCATCGGTGTGGCCGTTTCGATCAGCTTGTTTCTGCGCAAGGCGAGTCGGCCCCATCTCGTCGAATACGAGTTCAATGACGAAGGCGAACTGCGCGAAATGGGGGAAAAGCGCAAACGTCCGATCCCGGCGATCTCGATTGTGCATGTCGAGGGGGATTTGTTTTTTGGCGCGGCCGATTTGTTTCGCACGCAAATTCAGCGCACTGTCTCCGATCCAGCGATTCAGGTGATCATATTGCGGCTCAAAAATGCACGGCATCTGGATGCGACCAGTGTTTTGGCGTTAGAAGACTTGATTCTTTTCATGCGTGCCAAAGGACTGCACTTGATCATCTCTGGTGCCTCTCGCGATGTTTACCGCGTCCTCAAACAATCTGGCGTGCTGCTCACCTTGCAGGAAGGCTGCGACCGTCGCGCGGGCGAAAGCAATTTATTCATCACCAATCCGCGCAATCCGAATCTCTCCACACGCGGTGCTCTCAAGCGCGCCCAGCAGTTGCTCGGCACACGTAAGGCAGAGATTCGGATTTTCTACGATTCCTCACAACCGACCGCTACATGAAACGCATCTACATTCTCGCCGCCGCGCTGCTGATTCTATCAGCTTTCCTTTTCTGGTGGTTCTCGCCCACACAAGTGTTGAAAAGGCGCACCATGATTTTGTTGGACACCCTGACGATGGATGCCAGCACGGGGAAATCCGGACGTCAGCTTGGGGTTTATCGGCTCAACTCGCTACTGGCGGAACAAGTGGAACTTAGCACTCCCACCATCGAACGGGCCAATGGCACCTTTGATCGCGCCGAGCTGGAATCTGGGTTTTCGTGGATTTGCCAGCAGGCGAAACAAACGCGCTTTGTTCTCGATGAGATCCAGTCCATTGATGTGGCGAGTGACCGAGGGAAGGTGGTGTTCACGCTCGAAGCACTGGTCGAACTGCCTTCCTACAATCCTGCCGATGGGCAATTCCAGGTGACTTTCCAATGGCAGCGCGAAAAAGACGTTTGGCGTCTGAGCAGCGCGGAGTGGCTTGAAAAGTAGCGGTTGCTGTGGCGGCGGTTTGCAACCGCCATGCCTGCGATGA
>JBGSLX010000074.1:0-8601 GCA_041740475.1 Akkermansiaceae bacterium
AAAACGGATCCCAAAAAAGCCGCCGCCATGCTCGCGGGCATGCAAGGCGAGGATTTGGGCGATGCCTATCGCTCGTTGGCCACGCGTTACGGCGCCTCAGATTTCACCGAAGCAGAATCTTGGATACGCACCCTGCCAGCCGAGCAACAGGCGGACGCTCTCGCTGCCGCTATCGGCGGGCTTTCCAATAAAAATCCACAGGAAGCCGCTCGCCAGTTGGCCGCGATGCAAGATGGCGATGCCAAAAACGAGGTGTTCCCCAATGTGGTTAGCGACTGGGCGCGAGTGGACCCCACCGCCGCTTCTGGTCTGCTCAAAAACGAAACCAACGAGGGCGTCCTGCGCGATTCCATGCGCCAGCTCATCCCCACATGGGTCAGCCAAAACCCGAGTGCCGCGCTAGATTTCGCCAACTCCTACGAACCCGGCCCAGTCCGAGATAGCGCGCTGCAATCCTACGTCTGGAGCAACCAAAGCGGCGCGCCATCTGAAGTCATTCGCGTGGCAGAAACCATCACCGACGATGGCGACCGCGACCGCGCCGTCGCCGTCGCAGCCACCCGCTGGATGCGCGAGTCCCCAGAAGAAGCCCGCAGCTACGTGCAACAATCGACCACCCTGTCCGATGACGCCAAGCAGCGCATCCTCGATGGCAGAAGCCCGTGGGGCCGTGGCCGTCGCGGAAGAAACTGATGCATGTGGCGATTTACAAAAAAACAGGGGGGGCACGGGCGGCCCGCCCGTGGAGCTGTGAATAGGCAAGCTTACTGAGAGGGTCGGTTAGATACCGGCGGTGTTTCTAATTGTCATGGACACTGCGACGGCTTGAAGCCGCCGCTGCGGGTTATGGCTCCCCGTAGGGAGCCACTCCGTTGGTTGATGCATCTACGAAACAACCGCGCCCTTTGCGGAGCGCGGTTGTTTGGAAAAAACAAAAAATATTGGAGCAGATCAGGCTTGGGTGGCGGCGGTGCGGGCCTTGCGGATCATGCTGTTGACGGTTTCAGAAGGCTTGGCACCGACGGCGAGCCATTTGTCGGCAAGTGAAAGATCGATGGTGTAGTTGGTGCCTTCTTTGAGCGGATCATAGGTGCCGATTTGCTCGATGTAGCGACCGTCGCGGCGCTTGCGGCTATCGACGGCAACGATTTTGTAATACGGGCGGTCCTTGGTGCCCTTGCGGTTGAGTCGGATGGAAACGGACATGATAAGAAAGAGTGGAGCGCGCCCGGTCACGGGCGGGGGCGGAAGTTGGAGAATCCCAGCGGCCTTGCCAAGAAGAATCTTGTTCAAAAATCGGGTTAAAGCCTGATCGGCTGTGCTCAGCGCTGATTTTAGATTTTTTTGCATACGACGGTGAGGTCGGCGGCTGTATTCTCGGTACAGATTCATCACCGTGGCTTTAATCCCGAGGGAAAATATCGAGCAAGTTCTCAGCGCGACGGACATCGTCGATCTGGTGCAATCCTATGTGCCATTGAAGCGGGCTGGCAGTCAGTTCCGCGCGAACTGCCCGTTTCACAACGAGAAAACGCCCTCGTTTTATGTGAATCCTGCACGTCAATCGTTCCACTGCTTCGGCTGCGGCAAGGGCGGGAATGCGATCTCGTTTGTGATCGAGTATGAAAATTTGCCGTTCATGGAAGCGGTGCGCAAGCTGGCTGGGCGGGCAGGCGTCACCATTCATGAAGAAGAGCTGAGCCCAGAGATGGAGCAAAAACGCAGGAGCAAAGGGCGAATTCTCGATCTGCATCGGGAAGCGGCGGATTTCATGCATCGGCAATTGCTCACCTCCCCGGCGGCTGGCCACGCGCGGGATTATTTGAAATCGCGCGGGTTTGGTCGCGAAATGGCCGTCAACTGGACGGTCGGCTGGATGCCCGATGATGCACGGGTCTTCCTCGATTGGGCACGCGAGCGGAAATTCACCGGCCGCGAACTGGTGGATTCCGGCATTTGTTACCTCAAGGAAGAATCTCCGGCGTCTGGGATTCGCGTGCGGTTTCGGGATCGGCTGATGTTTCCCGTGCGCAATGAGATTGGAGATGTGATCGCCTTTAGCGGCCGCCAACTGCGCGAGGACCCGAACAGTGGCAAGTATGTGAACTCGCCGGAAACGTTCATTTTCCGGAAATCCAAAGTCCTTTACGCGCTCGACCGTGCGAAAAAGCCGATCTTGCGCGAGAAAGCGGCGCTGTTGTGCGAAGGGCAGCTCGATGTGATCTCGTGCCACGAACTCGGCGTGGACCATGCAATCGCCCCGCTGGGCACGGCGTTCACGCGCGAGCATGCGCGGCTGCTGCGCCGCTACACCCAGCAAGTGCTCGTCTGCTACGATGCGGACCGCGCGGGGCTCGCGGCGGCTGAGCGGGTGTTTCGCGAGCTCACGCCTGAAGGGCTCGCGGTGCGGATCGTGCAAATGACGGCGGGCGATGACCCGGACACTTATCTCAAACAACACGGCGTAGAGGCCTTCCGCAGTTTATTGTTAGAAGCTCGCGAGTTCTTTGATTTCAAACTGGAAAACGCGCGCCTACAGGGCCGCCTCGAATCCGCTGCGGGCAAGGCTGCCGCTCTCAGCGAGTGCGCGGAAATGCTGTCTGCGATGAGCGATTTCGCCGCGCGGGAAAATCAGATCAACCTCGTGGCCACGCAGCTCCAGACGTCCTCGACGGCGCTGCGGCAGGAAATCGCGAAGTTGAAAAACAAACCGCAGCGCGTGCCGCGCGACAACGCGACGGACATGGACGAAGAAGCGCCACCCGCTGTGCCCACGCCGCTCCATCGCATCGTGGCGTTTTTATGCCATCTGGCGCTCACCTGTCCGGCGGCACAGCATTTGCTCGGCGAGCAATTTGAAACGCTGCATGAAGCCGAGCGCTGGTTGGAGGGAATTCCTTTGTTAGAGGCGATCCTCACCGCCGCTCCCGACGCGTCATCGAATGCCTCGGTGAATGCCTTTCTCAGCAGCCTGCCAGAATCGGACCGACTCGCCTTGCAGGGTGAGCTGGTGTTAGAAGGTGCTTCGGAAAACGGGATGCTCGCGGCGGAACACGCGCTGGCATTGCTCTCCGGCACCGTGCTGCAACGGCGCGATGCGGCGGTGAAAGCCGAGCTCAAACAACCCGGTTTGCAGGCCGAGCGCATGATCGAACTGCTGGAGGAGTCCAAGGAAATCAGCGGCCTGCTGCGTGGAATCGGCCAGCGTTCAGAATTCGACGACGAGCTACCGGCATCGACGTTTCGCCCAAAACAGCCGGAGTGGAAGAAACGTGGCGAGCGATTTGGCAAAGCCTAGTTAGGTCATGGAAAGTGAGCCTAAAAAGTCGAACCAGAAACTGACTGCTGAGCAGCGCGAAGAAGCGACTCGCCGGGTTTTAGCGGGGGAAAAAGCCAGCGACCTGGCACAGGAATACGGCTGCACTGCGGCAAACATTCGCTTGCTCAAGGCGTACGCGTTGTTTCCTGAACGCTACAAACTCAAGGCCGAGTCCCAGCTTAAGATCAGGCTCACCAAGCAGGAAATCGCCGAGCTGCAACGCGCGTTCGACACCAGCACGCCGGAAGAAAACGAGCTCATCCCAGCTCGCGACAGTTGGTCGCTCGATCATGGTTTCCAACTGACGATGAAACGCTTTGGCAAGAAGCCGAGCCTGCGCGCGATGAAAGAATGCATGGGCGATCGCTTGACGCGGCGACCCGACCATGGCGACCCCAAGCCAAAGCCGCCGAAGCCAGCGCACATCAACCAGCTCGACCCCGAGATGGCCAAAGACGCGGATTTCGTAGCTTATTATTTATCGCCGACCTGCGCCCAAATCAGACAACGCGAGTATGAATGCGCACTCGCCGAGTGGGAGCTGCGAAATCCGAATGGTGAGGGAAAACCCATGCACTTGGGGGACGAGCCGAGTTTTTCAGCACCGAGGCAGACGCTTCCACCCGCGCCCGGTCAGCGGGTGGGCAAGCACGCCAAGAGCAAAGGAAATCCATTCACTCCGCCGAAGAAACGCCGCAAAAACAAACGTTGAGCGGAGCGACCGTATCACAGAGCTAACAAGCACAGCACCCATTAAAGCACACTTACAGCGTGCGATCATACTCTGCGTGCGGATCCCACGGAACGTTCGCGTTGCGCCCGTTCCGTGGGCTAGGGTGAATGTTGACCTTCGGCCAACGATTGTTCGCAATTTAAGAACGACTGTCTCCACATTCGCCAAAGGCGAATACCACCGTAGCGCAGGGCCGTCGCGCAGCGGCGACCCTGTGTCGGAGATCGCCCAGCAAACACCGCACGCTGCAAGCGTGCTTCAATCACCGGGTGATTCAGCCGCAGGCAAAAATTGCACCGAGGTCTCGGGTTCGGTGCCATCGACGATCCAGCGCGCAAGCCGCTGCGCCATCCCCGGAGCGAACAATGAACCTTTGGAACCGAGCGCGTTGAACATCCAATCGCCGCCAGCCAGCGGACCGATCAATGCTTCGCTGCGCCGCAAAATCGGCCGGATGCCCGCTTCGTGCGCGATCACTTCGAAGTCGCCATTTCCACCGAGCCGCAGGGCGGTGTTCAGCACTTTCTCACGGCCTTCGGGACTCGGACATTCATCGAGCTGATCCCACTCGTAGGTGGAACCAACTTTGAAACATCGCTCACCGATGGGCACCAGCCAGCCGCCCGCGCCGATGCGGATGTGAGTTTCCGGCCAATCGGCAGCGCGCACGGTGAGAATCTCGCCCTTCGCGCAGCGGTGATGACCGTAGCGTCCGCGAATCAGTCCTGCCGTTCCCTCGCACCAACTGCGGCGCGTGCCTGCTGAAGTGATGTCGATTTCCGCTTTCTGATAAACTCCGTGTTGTTGAAAAAAACAGCGCGAAGCATCGAGGAAATGGCGAACATCCAGCCGACCACCGCCGGTCAATTCGAGTGCGCCGTGCCAGCCATCGATCACTTGCGGCGTCGCGTCTCCCGCGAGCCAACAACTGACATCTGGGCGCGTGGTTTTCCCGAGCATCTTGGCCCATTCCGCCTCGCGATCCGCCAGACGCAGAATCGGCAGCGGGTGCCAAACTTGGATTTTCAGCGTGTGCTCGATGGTCGAATAAAACGACAACGCCTCTGGCAGGAACTCGGAGATTCGAGCGGTGGGCTCGAAATTTTTCCCGGTAATCGGATTCACCAAGCCCGCCGCGACTCGCGAGCTGCCGCCCATTTCACGGTCCACCATGTGAAATTCCACCCCACGAAACCAAAAGTCCCACGCGAGGCAGGTGCCGGCCAAGCCTTGCCCGATGATCGTCCAGCGCGCGCTCACTGCGGCATCAGCGGTGCGTTCGGATCGGTCCACTGCGGGTCGTGATCCTTGGCGTAGTTGAACAATTGTTTGTGCGTGTATGGCTTAAACGCTTCCCGCTGCTCGGCGTTTAGTTTGGCGAGCACGGCTTCGTTGAGCGTGCGTGTGACTTTCTGCATCAGGTGCAGCGTGAGTTGGCGGCCCTTGCGCGCGCGCTGCACTTGTTTGTGATTCAATTGTTCGACTGAGGTATCGACCAAGTCGTGTTTCGCAATGTCCCATTGAGAGAGAACATGATCGAGAGGTTGGGGTCCGTGGTCGCGCGTGGCGTCTTGCATGCGCAGCGTGTAACGCATGGTTTTCCTCGGACTAAGCACAAAAATCGCGCGCCATGCATCACACCGCTACCGCTGCGGCGATGTGCGGGTGTGGATCGTAATCGTCCAGCCGGATATCCTCGATGGTGAATGCATCGAGGCTGCGGACCTCTGGGTTGAGCCAAAGTTTCGGCAGCGGTCGAGGATCGCGGCTCAGTTGCAGCGCCGCTTGTTCGAGGTGGTTCGAGTAGAGATGCACATCGCCGAAGGTGTGGATGAAATCGCGCGGTTCGTAATCACAGACGTGCGCCACCATCTCGGTGAGCAGCGCGTAAGAGGCGATGTTGAACGGCACACCGAGGAACAAATCCGCGCTGCGCTGGTAAAGTTGGCACGAGAGCCCCGGGCGTCCGCCAACTGCGGCTTCATGCACGTAAAATTGAAACATCAAGTGGCACGGAGGCAGCGCCATCTGATGAATCTGGCCGACATTCCATGCGGAAACGATGTGCCGGCGTGATTGTGGATTTCCGATCAGACCATCGATCAGCAGTTGGATTTGGTCGATGGTGCGTCCTTCAGGAGTCGGCCAAGAGCGCCATTGCTTGCCGTAAACGGGGCCGAGCTCGCCCTCGTCATCGGCCCACTCATCCCAGATTTTCACACCGTTTTCTTTCAGGTAGCCGATGTTGGTTTCCCCGCGCAAGAACCACAGCAACTCGTGAATGATCGAGCGCAAGTGCAGTTTTTTGGTCGTCAGACATGGGAAACCCGCGCGCAAGTCGTAGCGTACTTGCCGACCAAAAACCGAAACCGTGCCGGTTCCTGTGCGGTCCGAGCGGTGCTCACCATGGTCCAAAACGTCTCGCATCAAGTCGAGATAGGCATTCATAAAGGCGATCAAGCCACCGCCACCCAGACCCGGCAAGGAAGAAGGCGGCGTCATCTCAGTTTGATGGAACCTTGACGCCTCCCGCTGAATTGGCCATTCGTAGGAGCAAATTAAAACTTACGACTATGGAAATTCAGGGAACGGTGCGGGACATTGTGCAAAAAAAGGGCGGTGAAATTTGGACGACTTCATCGACCACTACGGTTTACGACGCCATCGGCCTGATGGGTGAAAAAAACATCGGCGCGCTCGTGGCAGTGGAAAATGATGAGGTGATCGGCGTGCTTTCCGAGCGCGACTACAGCCGCAAAGTCGTGCTGCAAGGTCGCACCTCACGCGACACGCTGGTCGGCGACATTTTATCGCGTCCAGCGATCACGGTGAACTGCGCTGACAGCATCGAGACCTGCATGAAACTCATGACCAGCCGACGCATACGGCACTTGCCGGTGGTGGAAGATGGAAAGCTGATCGGCCTAATCTCGATGGGCGATCTGGTCAATTGGGTGATGCAATCTCAGCGACAGACGATCCAACAACTTCAGGGCTACATCTCGGGCGAGTATCCTGGGTGAGCTTGAAGATGCGGAATGATTCGCCGAACATCGGGCATTGACTCAGACGGCCTACGTGTTAATTCCCGCGCCGATGAACCAAGTGCATTTAATCGGTGGTGAAAAAGGCGGAGTGGGCAAATCCGTCGTTTCTCGTGCGTTCGCCCAATATTGTATCGACCGAAACATCCCGCTGAAGGGGTTCGACTCGGACCGATCCCATGGCTCTTTCATGCGTTTTTACGCGGATTATGCGGAACATGTGGGACTGGAGGATTTTCAAAGTCTCGACCGTCTGGCGGAGTCAGCGCTTCTCGGCAGCAATACGCAGGTCGTCGTGGACCTCGCCGCACAGAGCAGCACCTCGCTTCGCGAATGGATGGACGACACCGGCGTGCTGGAGCTTTTTCACGATGCCGCAGTGCCGGTGAATTGCTGGCACATCCTCGACGACGGGCGCGATTCGCTCGCGATGCTGGATCGCCTGCTGGAAGATTTTAACGACGAAGTGCAATACGTGATCGTCCTCAATTACGGACGCGGTGCTCGTTTCGACGCGTTTCACGCTTCTCCAGAAAAGGCCCGTGCGCTGGAACTCGGCGCAAAAATCCTGGAAATCCCAAAACTTCACGAAGGCTCGATGCGCCAAGTGGATCACTCGAATTCGAGCTTCTGGGCCGCAATCAATGCCGCCGAAGATGGCAAACAACTGCTCGGCCTGCTCGACCGCCAGCGCGTGAAAATCTGGCTGCGGAAAATCTATTCCGAGTTCGATCAGCTCGGTTTGAAATGCGAAGCGCCGCCACAGCCCGCCGTCGTGACGGAAACAGAGCCGCAAGAAGAAGTTCAGTGAAGCACGGCTCTTCGCGACTGCTTTGGTAAAACTCATCCGCTTGAGAAAATCCGCAACGAGCCGATGATCGGTGCGCGATGGCAAAAAGCAGTCTGATCGAAGTCGAAGGCCGGGGCGCAGGGATTCATCTTCCCGAACTCGGTCTCTGGCTGGACCCGCGCGGCGGTCAGGAGTTTGCGATGATTTCGCACGCGCATGCGGACCATTTTTCACGCCCCAAAAAGGCGATTTGCTCGGAGGAAACCGCGCATTTGTTGGTCAAGCGCTTCGGCTTGAAGCCGGAAACGCTGACCGTCATCGCGCCCGAGGAAGTGCTGGCGGTGGACGGATGGGAAATGCGGCTGCTGCCTGCGGGACACGTCGTCGGCTCCAGCATGCTGCATCTCACCCGGCTGTGCGACGGCGCGACTTTGCTCTACACGGGTGATTTCAAGACCAAGCCGTGCCGCACTTGCGAGGTCGCGCGACCTGTGGCGGCAGACACTTTGGTGATGGAGACGACGTTTGGCAGGCCGGAATTTGTGTTTCCGCCGAGAGAAGAAACTGAGCAAGCGATCATCCAGTTCGTGATGGAGGCGTTTGAAAATGACGAGGTTCCGGTGCTATTCGCCTACGCACTGGGCAAGGCGCAGGAATTGGCGGCGTTGCTAGCGGCGCATGACATCTCCATCGCCGCGCATCCGTCGGTGGTCGA
>JBGSLX010000075.1:0-3279 GCA_041740475.1 Akkermansiaceae bacterium
CAACGATGTAAGGCCCATATTTAAGGAGCGGAGTGGCGATTTCTAAGCGCCATATTCCAAACAGGCGGCTTTAAAGCCGCCGCTTCGGGATATGGCCCCCGCAGGGAGCCACTCCGGCTGCATTCAGTTTCACAAACGGGGCTGGTATCCGGGACTGCGCAGTCGCAAGGTCGCTCGGGCAATCTCATGACCTCCCCTCGCCTCTTAATCGCTGGTGGCTGTGCGCTCGCCTTTGGGGCGTCGTTTGCCAACACCGGCTTGGTGTTGCGGAGCGGCACTTCGGTGAGCCACTTGACCGGGGACATCGCGAAGCTGACCATCGATCTGGCGAAGTGGTCGCCAGATGTTTTTCCAGATGTGTTCCAAGTCGGAGTGGCGGCGTGTTGTTTTTTCTTGGGAGCCTTGGCGGCTGGCGTGTTGATCCACCATCCGGCATTGGACGTTTCTCGCCCGTATGGTCGCAGCCTGTCTGGGATTGGAACGCTGCTTTTTTTGGCATCGATCGTGATGGGGGGGCATCCCATCCTCGGCATTGGACTGGCGGCTTTGGGCTGCGGATTCCAGAACGCACTGGCCAGCCATTATCGGGGGCTGATCCTGCGCACCACTCACCTAACCGGAATGTTTACCGACTTTGGAATTTCGCTCGGCATGCGCCTGCGTGGCTACGATGTGCCGAATTGGAAAATCGCGGTGCCAGCACTGATGATCTGCTCATTTTTTATCGGTGGCTTCAGCGGAGCGCTGTTGCACTTGGTTGGATTCGATACCGTGGCTATCGCTGGCGTCGGCTATTTCACCGCAGGTCTGGGCATGACTTTCGTCAAACACGTCTTGCTCAAACGCTGAGAATAAAAAACGGCGGGCACACGAGGTGACCGCCGTTTGAGAGGAGGAATCGAACGTCGGGTGCTTATCTCAGCACCTTCAGCTTGTGGACGCCGTAAACGGCATCTTCGCCGAGTTCCTCTTCGATGCGGAGGAGCTGGTTGTATTTGGCAATTCTGTCCGAGCGGCTCATCGAGCCCGTCTTGATTTGGCCGCAAATGGTGGCGACGGCGATGTCTGCGATGGTGGAGTCTTCCGTCTCACCGGAGCGGTGCGAAAGCACGGCGGTGTAGGCGTTTTCCTGAGCCATCTCGACAGCGTCGAAAGTCTCGGTGAGAGTGCCGATTTGGTTGACCTTGACCAAGATGGAGTTCGCCACGCCGAGCGAAATGCCCTTGGAGAGAAACTCGGTGTTGGTGACGAAGAGGTCGTCGCCGACAAGTTGGGTCTTCGCACCGAGCTGATCGGTGATGATTTTCCAGCCGTCCCAGTCGTTTTCGGCGCAGCCGTCTTCGATGGAGATGATCGGATACTTCTTCTGGAGCTCGGCGTAATAAGCGACGAGTTCGGCAGCGGATTTCACTGAGCCATCGGACTTTTTGAAGATGTAGGCGTTTTGCGCCTGAACGAAGAACTCGGAAGAAGCGACGTCCAGAGCGATGGCGATTTGTTCGCCAACTTTGTAGCCAGCGAGCTCAATGGCTTGGCAAATGACGGCTAGGGCGTCGTCGGCGCTCTTGAGATTGGGGGCGAAACCGCCTTCGTCACCGACGGCGGTGGAGAGGCCGCGGTCGTGCAGCACTTTTTTCAGCGAGTGAAAGACTTCCGCGCCGTAGCGCAGGCCTTCACTGAAGGTCGGTGCACCGATGGGCATGATCATGAACTCTTGGAAGTCGATGGGAGCATCCGAGTGCGCACCGCCGTTGATGATGTTCATCATCGGGACGGGTAGAACCTTGGAATTTGGGCCACCGAGGTATTTGTAAAGCGGGATGCCGAGCTGGGATGCGGCAGCTTTGGCGACAGCCATGGAAACGCCGAGGATCGCATTCGCTCCGAGTTCCTTTTTGGTGGATGTGCCGTCGAGCGCAATCATAGCAGCGTCGATGGAAGCTTGTTCAGTGGCGTCGTAGCCGAGAATGGCCGGGGCGATTCGGGTGTTGACGTTGTTGACGGCGTTCAGCACGCCCTTGCCAAGGAAGCGAGATTTATCGCCGTCGCGGAGTTCGACAGCTTCGTGTTCGCCGGTGGATGCGCCCGAAGGCACAGATGCACGGCCAATCGCGCCGCCGTCCAGTTTGACATCGACTTCGACGGTGGGATTGCCGCGAGAGTCGATCACTTCGCGGCCGCGGATTTCAACAATGGTGGTGTAGTCCATAGGTATGTGTGTGGGATGAGTGGGAGAAAGAAGTATGAAATCAGGGATTAAACGGGCGGATCGAGACGATGGTGAGCGGGCGAAGCTGCTCCGTGGCGGGATCGCGCACTTCGGTGGTCTCGCCCGGCGCACGGCCAACGAGTGCCTTGCCGACTTCTGAGAGATAAGAGACGATTTTTTTGTCCGGTTCTGAGTCCCAAGCGCCGAGCACGGTCATTTCCTCGGTGGTTCCGTCTTGGTAGGTCACCGTGACGATGGTGCCGATGTTGACCTTCGCCGCGTCCGAGCCTTTGAAATCGGTGCCACGAGCGCGGCCGATGTCTTTTTCGAGCTCATTCTTGCGGTGGCCGAGGTAGCGCTGGAGGTCCTTGGCGGACTTGTATTCGAAGTTTTCCCGCAGATCGCCGTAGGAGCGGGCGATGGAAATGTCCTTGGTGTTTTGAGGAATCCGCACTCGGATGAGTTCATCGAGCTCGGTTTTTTTCTTCTCAAGACTTTCCCAAGAAACGAGCAGCGCCTCTTCCCGGCGTTGGTTGTTGCCGCTGACCAGTTCGCCAGTTTCTGGGCGAGCCTTGATGATGCGGGCCATCAGCGATTTTTTCTCCAACTCAGGAAACACCGGGCAGTCCAGCAGGCGTCGCGAGAAATTGCGCGCCTCGTTCGCGTCCATCAGGCTGACGAGGTCGGTAAGAAGATTCTTGTCGTCGCCGAGAAGACTTTGCAGACGCGAGGTCTTGCGCGGACCATCGGAAAGGTGGTCATTTTCCAGCAAATTGAGGATCGAGGCACCGACATCTGCGGAGAAAACTTCCACTGCGGCGGTCTTGCGCTCACGGCAGACCCAAATCAGCGCGTCTGCGCCCAGATCGCGGCGAGCGATGGCCGAGCGGAGGTGGGTGACCAGCGCCGCAAGTTCGCCGCGCTCCAAAAGAATCCGGGCGATTTCCGTGACGCCACGCGCTCCGACACGGTCGAAGACTCGGACGATTTTCTCGACCCACGCCTCGGCAAAGGCATCGGGAAACGCCTCGTAAACCGCGCGTTGACGGCCAGATGGCAGTGCGCCCGCT
>JBGSLX010000076.1:0-2939 GCA_041740475.1 Akkermansiaceae bacterium
AGGCACTTCTTTTTCCACCACCCGCACCACACGGGATTCTTCAAAACGCGTGGCCAATGCCATGCCAGCCACCAGCAGTTGCACAAATGCCATCAGCGCGAGAAACCAACAAGCCACCGGAAAAGCCGAGAGTTTGTGGCCAGAGTGATGTGGCTTTATCTCAGGATTCATCAGCAGAAGATGTGCATCTGCTTTCGCCGTGTCAATCCGAGGACTGGCGCGGTCCATCGCTTCTTCCTTTGCATGCGATTGCGGCAGGCAAGCGCAGGATGAAGCTCACTCCTTTTCCCACGTTTCCTGCGCCACGGCATTCCAAAACTCCGCCCTGCTCTCTGGCAAGACGCCTAGAAAGCGCCAAGCCGAGTCCCACGCCCGGCTTGCTCTCCGCTGCCTCACGGGCAGTTTTGTGGAATGCGTGAAAAATCCGACCACGCTCAGATGCCGGGATGCCAGGTCCGTGATCGCTCACGAGGATCTCCACGCTTTTTCCCGCACGGCGCGCTTCGATTTTCACCCGCGCAGGGTCACTGCCAGACGCGTATTTTGCCGCGTTATCGATGAGATTGAAAAGGATGTGCTCCACTGCCGCCGTGTCCGCCCGGATGCGCAGCTCATAGGAACCGTCGATTTCCAGGGTCATCCCAGCGGTGGCGAGCCAGCGGGTCCCGGCATCACCAGATCCAACAACAGCAGGCGGTAGTTCGCCTTTAGCGCAATCTCCATCCCGGCATGCCCGTCTGCGGCCTCTAGCGTCTGATAACCCGCGTATTCCAGCACATCGACGATCCTGCGGCGCACAGCGGGATCGTCTTCGATGACAAGAATGACGGGGTTTTCCACGATTTTTTCGGGGATTCAATCGGCTTAACGGTGGATTAGCAACGTTCCGCTTTGCCCGACCGAAGTCCCTTCGAAAGGAATGCGTGTGGATTTCACATCAAGCAGCAGACCCAGTTCGCGGACATTGGTGTATCCATAAGCGTGGAGATTCACGAAGGTCTGCACGTTCAGCGCCACGGACGCCGTTTTGCGCATGAAATCAACAGGCTCGTTTTCGAAGTTGTTGTTGCAGTAGATGAGGATGCGCGTGGCCGAGTTCGGCGCGCCGTCCGTAAAGGCTCGGTAAAATCCTCTCAGTTCAAGGCCCTGGGAATGCGCTTGCCCAGAAGCGGTTACGAAAGCGAGGGTGGGTCTTTGAAATGGTCGTCATGAATGACTTCATCACATTAGCAATTCCGCTGTTACTGGCTTTGTATTGGAGCTACGGCAAACTGCGCGGCCACATTAAGGCTCTAGAGGAGCTTGTTTCTGCTCTGCAACTGGGCCATGAGAAACTTAGAAAAGCCAACCGCGAGCTGCTGACCGAGCTGAGAAGAGTAGAATCCCGGTTCGACTCAATGGCGGAGAAACCGCAACCAGTCGCCCAGCCCGAGACACAAGCTGTGCCACCGACAGTTCCTAGCATGGACTCAGAAAAGCGGGTGATTCCCCCACTGCTGATTTCTCACCTAACGACTCCTCCTAGTGAACACGAATACTCACCTAATTATCACAACGAAAACCCTGCGGCACAGCAGAGTACCGAGCCACCAGATCTTCCTGAAGAAATAGCACCATCACTCTTCAGCCGGATTCCTTGGCGCGACATTCTGGGACGGATGCATCTTCTGCCACCGGGAAAATCCGAGTCCGGGGAAACTTCAGAGAGTCAACTCGCGGCGTGGTGGGTCATTCGGATCGGGTTGGTGCTGTTAATCATTGCTGCGGTGTTTTTCGGAATTCATGTCAGCCAAAAAACTCCACCTTGGTTGCGCGTTTTGACGCTGAGTTTTGTGTCGCTCGGGACGATCGGACTCGGCTCGCGAATGAAAAACAGGTTGGAGGGATTTGGGCGTGCGATCATTGGTGGCGGTTTCGCTTTGCTGTATTTCACAGCGTTCGCAGCCTTTGCCCTGCCAGCGACGAAGATCATCGGTTCTCCAACTCTCGGCGTGCTGGCCCAGTGTTTAGCGCTCATCGCGGCGATTATTTGGTCTCTGTGGAAAAAAGATCAAACCGTTGCGACGCTGATGCTGTTTTTAGGATTCATTTCATGCGGTTTTTCTCACTTTCATGACTTGGACCGTTTCTCGACGCTTGGTGTCCTCTTGCTAGCCACTACTGCGGCCTTTCTTTTCTCGACGCGAGGGTGGCTCACTCCGTTCATCACAGCCCTTGTGGGTTCATGGGTGAGCTTCGGGATTTTCGCGCTGCTTGATAAACTGAGCGATGATTCACCGGCGTTTCTCCACTTTCTGGGCTCGCTTGTCGTGCTAAGCCTTATCTTTCACGCCGGAAATTTCATCTGCGCAGCACGCGGGCTACATACGTCCAAAGATCGGTTGCGGCGCTGGCTGATTCTCAGCAATACTTCGGCTGCTGCCTTCATTGGCTATGGGGTGACACGGTTGGCGTATCCGGATCAGTTATCGGCGTTTTATTTCGCCCTAGCGGTTCTCTATTTCATTTTCACAGCCATCCACCATCTCCGCACGACAGATCGAGTGGTGACGGAGTCTTTGTTTCTCAAAAGCGGAGCATTGCTTTGTCTTGGCATCGCTTCAGCATTCACTGGACCGGTGCGTTGGCTGGCCATCGCGTTCCAAGCTTTTGCCTTACTGTGGACGGCCCGCCGTAGTGGATCGCGATGGATCGCGGCGGGATTCGTCTGCGTTCTGGCTGTATCCATTGGATGGTTCGCCAGTGATTTGTTGATGGTCCCTGCATCCGAGTGGCGCTGGCTAGATCCAGCCCGTATCGCTGGTGGGGTCTATTTGGTGTTTCTCACCGCTCAGCTCGTGTTGCACGGGCAATGGTTTCCGCGCGGCATCGGTGGCAGCGATGGAAAACATGAAGTCCAAGCGCAAGCTTTCCGCATGGCTGGGGCCTTGCTGATCGGC
>JBGSLX010000077.1:0-2130 GCA_041740475.1 Akkermansiaceae bacterium
CCGGTCTCGCGATTTTGCAAAACTCAGCACCCGTCTGAACTCCCGCTGAAAACCCGCAAAACCGCCATCACCTCCATCGAAGAACACGCGCTGTGGCTGCGCGATGCCGCTGGCCGCCTACTGCTGCACCACGAAGCCGGAAAACGACGCACCGGCTTGTGGAAACTCCCGCTCCGCTCTCACGCCGAACTCGCCAGTTCGCCAACTCTCACCACTCACCGCTACGCCATCACTCGCTACCGAGTGAACTTACAGGTTTACGACGGAAATGCCGTGGAAACTGAGTTTTCTCCCGCCCCAGGCGACTCATGGGTGGAACCATCCACGATCCAGTCACTCGCGATGGCCGCGCCGTTCCGACGCGTGGTCGAGCAATTGCTGTAGGCGGAGTGGCAGTTTGAAGCCGCCATAAATCGCACAGGCGGCTTTCAGCCGCCGCTGGATATGCCCCGCCACTCCTCCCTGCGCTCTTGCGCATCGTGCATTTCCCGCGTTTGATCCGCCGCATGCCTACTGTTGCCATCGTCGGACGCCCGAATGTCGGGAAATCCGCGCTCTTCAACCGCCTCGCCGGGCGGAAAATCGCCATCGTCCATGACCAACCCGGCGTCACTCGCGACCGCATCGCCGCGCCATCCAAGGCCACTCAGACGCGCTGCACACTCATCGACACCGGAGGAATCGGTGGAAACATCGACGACGGATTCGACGCTCAAGTCACCATCGAGGCGGACATCGCCATGGATACTGCGGATTTAATTCTGTTTGTGGTGGACGCGCACGATGGCCTCACCGCCACCGATCAGGCGCTGGCGCAAAAGCTCCGCAAGGCCAAGCCGCCCGTTTTGTTAGTGCTCAACAAGGTGGACGATCCAAAACACGAATCGGCTTTCTCAGATTTCACCCGCCTCGGATTTTCTAGCAGCGTCTTCGTTTCCGCAGAGCATGGGCGCAACTTCGGCCAGCTTTGCGATGAAATCGACAAGGTCATCGCCCCACTCGTCGCAGAAACTGAAGCGGAAGCCGAGCAGGCGGAAAGCGTCGGCATCAAGCTCGCCATCGTCGGCAAGCCAAACGCAGGCAAGTCCTCCCTCGTCAATGCCATTCTCAAAAACGAGCGCACCATCGTCTCAGAAATCGCAGGCACCACGCGTGATGCGGTGGATTTGCCCTACACCTTCGAGGGCGAGAAATTCACGCTCATCGATACCGCTGGCCTGCGCCCACGCGGCAAGCGCGACAACTCAGTGGAAGTTTTTTCCGCCATGCGAACCGAGAAAGCCATCCGCCGCTCGGACCTCTGCGTGCTGGTGATCGACCTCGCAGGAGGCATCACCGCGATGGATCGCAAGATCGCCCAAACCATCCTCGAGGAGAAAAAACCGTGCCTCATCGTGTTGAACAAATTCGATCTCTATCATCCGGGAGCCTCTCGCACCGCCCGGCTGGAAGAAGCGAGCGAACACGTGCGCAAGGAGCTGTTTTTCCTGCATTACGCACCCTACGTCGCCTGTTCAGCGAAGACTGGTGGCTCGGTGGAACACGTGCTAAAGGAGGCATTGAAAGTCCGCAAGGGCGCTCAAAACATTCCCGGCACCGGCCAGCTCAACCGCATCCTGCAAGCCGCGTTTGAGCAAAACCCGCCGCCCGTGGACAGCCGTCACAAGAAGCGCCTCAAGCTCTACTACGCCACCGCCGCGACCAACGAAAAATACAGCGTGATTCCCGTGCCGACGATCGTGCTTTTCGTCAATGACAAGCGCCTGTGCGCCACCAGCTACGAAGCATATCTGACGAACCGCTATCGCGCCGCTCATCCCGCGCCGGGCATTCCGATCATTTTCTCGGTCCGCTCCCGCTCACGCCGTGAGTGGGATCCACCGAAAAAACCACAAGGCCATTGAGCCCTCTATCCCCCCAAACTAACATGACACCCCGAATATTGCTGATCAGTTCCCTGCTCGCCACTCTGCCACTCGCTGCCGAATTCCGGCCATGGCGCAACGCCGACGGCACGAAGTCCATCGATGGACTCTACCTCAAGCACGATGCCTCTGGCGTCACCATCCGCCGGGACGACCAACGTGAACTCACGATCCCACTCGATAAGCTCCATCCAGACTGCCAAGC
>JBGSLX010000078.1:0-7056 GCA_041740475.1 Akkermansiaceae bacterium
GAAGACTGCCTGCCGAAAAAAGAGGGCGTGATCATTTCATCGAGGAAAATGATCTCGAGACGTATGCGACAAGCGGAAGAAAGAAAATTGGCAGACCGCCACAAAAACCGCGCGCGGTCGCTCCATTGAATCAAAACGCCGCTCCGCAACCGTCGCTCCCAACCTCATCATTCAAAATTGGAAATGGCGAGATTCACTGCGGCGATGCGTTAAAAGTTCTACCAACTCTACCCTCGGACTTCTATCAATCGATCATCGCAGATCCGCCATACTTTCAGGTGCTTTTGGACGAGGAATGGGACAACACATGGAAGTCGCCCGATGAATACTTGAGTTGGACGGTTGAATGGGTTCGAGAGTGCAGGAGAGTTTTGCGCCCGGATGGGCTAATGTTTATCTTTGGTCAACTCGGTAAGAGAGAGCATGTCTGGTTGCATACTTGTTCCATGCTCGCACGCGAGATGCAGTTTCACGATATGATCATTTGGGACCGAGCTGTAGGATATAATGAACGTTATGATTCGTTCACTCCTCAATACGAGATGGTGCTGGTGCTCAGAAAAACAGAGGATTTAAAGCCTTATTTTGATAAAAACGCCGTTCGGTTACCCTATGAAGAATCTAAAATTCAGACATATCTCCGCGACAAAAGATATAAAGATCAAGCCGCGCGTGAAGCTCATCTCCGGAAAGGAAAATATGCGACTAATATCTTACGAGTTCCGTCTTTAAAGGGTGCTTCCAAGGAAAAGATTGGGCATCCATCCCAGAAGCCGATTGCCCTCATCAACCAACTCATTTCTGCTAGCACGAAGAAAAAAGACTCTATTCTCGATCCATTCTTGGGCAGCGGAACCACCGCTGCGTCGGCGCAAGAGTTAGAACGCAACTGGACTGGAGTCGAGCTCTGCTCCAACTATGTAGAAATCTCGAAGCGACGGGTGGAAGAAATGCTAACTCGTGAAATCGCGCGTGCGTCGTTCTAACTCTGCGCTCGGGTAAATTTTCATTTCCATGTGCGACGGGATACCTTGATGCTGGTGCCAATGTTGGATCGCGTGTTTCTCGGGTGGGACGGGCCGTTTTTGGAGCGGGCTGCGAGTTGGCTTGTGGCGCGACGAGATGAGTTGCCGAGTTGTTTGGTGCTGGTGCCGACTTCTCAGAGTGGGCGGCGGTTGCGTGAAGCACTGGCCGAACAAGCGGGCGGTGCTTTGCTTTCGCCGAGAATTGCCACACCGGGTTCGTTGCTAAGCATTTCCGATCCCAATGTGGCCGCAGATTGGATGGAGCGTGTCGCTTGGCTTGAAATGCTCGGTGAGATCGATGATTGGGAGCCGTTTCAGGAGCTTTTTCCGCAAGCTCCAGAAGGTGATGCCGACTGGGCTTACGGCCTTGCCACAGAATGGGTGGGCCTGCGCCGTTCTTTGCAAGAAAACGGCCTCACACTCCAGAGCGCGGCGAAAAAACTCGCAGGCTCGGTGGAAAATGGGCGTTGGAAGGCACTGAGTGAGATGGAGAGCTTGATGGAACGAAAACTCCAGTTCTGGGGCCTGCGCAGCCGGAGCAAGGTGCTTGCCGCAGGCGTGAAAATCCCAGCAGGAATCCGCTCGGTGGTCTTGGCGGGCATCACCGAAATGCCGCCATTGTTGGAAAAAACACTGCATGCATGGGACGGCAAGGTCACCGCGCTGATCGCTGCGCCGGAGGGTGAGGAAGATGCGTTCTCTCAACTGGGGCGTCCTCTCAAATCTTGGACGCAACGAATTTTGCCGTGGCCAACGGGCGATCATGGCTCGGTCACACTGGTTGCCGATCCGCGACAGGAGGCGGTGGGCGCTTTGCGCACCTTGGCGGAGAACCATACCCCATCCAATGAAGTGGCGCTGGGATGCAGCGATGCGGTCACCGGGGACTTGCTGGCGCAGACTTTCAAACAAGCGGGTTGGCCAGCATTTCATCCTGCTGCGAAATCCGTGCCCGGCGGACTGTTGCGTTGGTTCCGGGTGTGGTCTGCTTGGCTGAAAGACCCCAAACTCGCGACTTTGATGGACCTTTTTTCGATGCCCGAAACGGCGGCATGGGTCGGCGAAAGTCGTGAAGAAACGGCCAGCGCACTCTCACGTTTGCGCGACAAGTGGATGGTGCTGCGCCCGCATGACTTGCGCCATCGCCTACAAAACCAACTGTTTTCCAATGAACCGGAGCGGCTGGACGTTGCGAAACTTCTCTCTGCGGTGACCGAGGCCGAACGCTGGCGCAACGAGTTTCTCAGCCGGAATTTTCCCGAAACCATGACTGGTCTGCTGGAAGTTCTGGCTCGAGTTCATCAGGAAACAGAGTCCGAAGCGGGCGTGATCCGCGACTGGGTCGCCAGTGCCGAGCCGGTGATGCGACGAGTGAAGCGCGAAGCCGCGTTCTGGATCGACCTGATGCTGGAGGAAATCCCCTGCCCCGCGCCAGAACCGCCGGACGGACGAGTGATCGATGTGCAGGGATGGCTGGAGCTTTTGTATGAACCCGGGCGACATCTCGTGCTGTGCGGCATGAACGAAGGCAAAGTCCCGCCATGCAAAACCGGCGATCCATGGCTCGGCGATTCGGCAGGCTCGCAGCTCGGATTGATTGGAAATGCTGACCGCGCGGCGCGCGACGCATTTCTCTATCATACGATGCTCGAAGCGCGGCGCGATGGCGGCAGGGTGGATATTTTTTGCTCCAAATCCGGCAGCGGCGGAGAAGCGCTCTTGCCGTCGCGACTGCTGCTCGCCGCCCATCGCGAGGAACTGCCGCATAGGGTGAAATTTTTGTTTCAGGAAGTGGAGCCACCGGAAGCGGGAATGCGCTGGCACGCGGATTGGAAATGGCAACCACACGCCTTGGAAAAGCTCGAAAAACTATCAGTCACTTCCTTTTCTAACTGGCTGGCGTGTCCATTTCGCTTCTATTTGAAACACGTCTTGCGCATGCAGACGCCCGAACCGGAGCGCGTGGAGTGGAGCGCTCGCGACTTCGGAAACATCGCCCACGCCATCTTGGAACGCTGGGGCCGCGACAAAATCGCGCGCGATTTGACCGATCCGGCCGCCCTCCACGCATGGCTGTGCGCCGCGCTCGACCGCGTGGTCAACGAGTGGTTTGGCAAGAATCCGCCGCTTTCCGTGCGGCTGCAGACCGAGTCGCTGCGGCAGCGCTTCGCGTGGTTCGCGCAGGTGCAGGCTGGAATCCGGGCAGACGGCTGGGAAACCATCGGACTTGAGCAACGTTTCAGGCTGGAAATCGGCTCGTTAGTCGTCAGCGGAACTTATGATCGGCTCGACCGACATTGTGAAAGCGGAGCGCTGCGAGTGATCGATTACAAAACCGGGAAAGTGGATTCTGTGGAAAGAGAGCACCGCGCGAAGTTGACCACTTCCACCCATCTTCCGCCGCACACGCCAGCCAATTGCCCCGTAATTCATAGCGCCGAGAGTTCCGGGAAAAGCACGTCGTTTCGCTGGAAAAACCTGCAACTTCCCCTCTACGCCTTGGCTCTGAAACAAAGCGGCGGCGTGCTTCCGGGCTTGTGCTATTTCCACTTCGGAGCGACCGAGTCGCTTGTGAAGCTCGACGAGTGGAAGGACTTCACGGAGCAGGATTTGTCTGCTGCGAGCGACTGCGCGGCGTGGATCATCGAACAAATCGCGAACGGCGTGTTCTGGCCGCCAGCGGAAAAAGTGACTCACGATGATTTCGAAGCTTTAGCCACAGGCCGCAGGCTGGAGGAAAGGTGCGACGCGCCAGCGACTGCGCGCGACCAACCAGCCGACTAAATTCTTACGTGTTGACCCGGATTCTTGACCTGCGCGATTCCGCCTGTCACTAAGTCACTCATGGTGCGGGCAGCGTTCGCACCCCGTCCTTGATTCTTTCACACTCTATCCTCATGAAAAAATTCCAGCAAATCGGCACCATACTCACCGCAGGCATATCCCTCATGGTTTTTTCCTGCAGCACAGGTGGCCGCTCACCCTCCGGCTTCCTAAACAACTACAAACAATTGGACACGGGTTATGGCACTGAGGATGCCATGGCCTCGTTTCTTAGGCCCGGAGTGGATCTGAAAAAGTATGACAGTGTGATGTTTGATCCAGTCGTCACTGTAGTCGCCACAAGCGGCATCAGCGCCGAGGTCAAGGACCAGCTCGCCGCATATCTCGCCACCTCCTTGCGCACAGAAGCCTCTGGCCGAGTGAAGATCGTCAATTCACCAGGACCCACCACTCTTCGCATTCGCACCGCACTCACAGACGTCATCGAAGGTTCTAAAAGCCGCTCCGCCATCACCACGGTGCACACCAATCCGCAGTCGGTATTGAGCGGGAAGTTAGGCTCCAAGGAAGTCGCCGCTTTTGTATCGAGTGTGTCGTTTGAGGGAGAAATGCTCGACTCGACCACGGGCGAGCGTGTCAGTGCTTTGGTAGATCATCGCATCGGAGCAAAACGCGAGGCCACTGCAGATACGACTTGGGCGGCGGTCCGCAGTGCTACCCACCAAGGTGCAGTCCGGCTGTTAAAGCGGTTTGATGCGGCCCGGGCTCAATGAGTTAGAATGCTATCGAAACACCAAATCATGCGCTTGTTTTGCCAGTATTTTGCCTTGCAGGGGTAAAGACGGTCGCTAGTCTCACCCTCAAGTCTGGTGCGATTCATGCCAGCTAATGATACAAACCTAAATCAACTGATGAAAATCGCCCTGATCGCCATTGCTGCCACTTTTCTCGCCGCTTCATGCTGCCCTAGCAGTTCGCCACCACCAAGCCAGCCGTCTTACGTAGCTCCCACCAAATAAGCGTCCTGTTTCATCTCACCTGAATCCAACTCGTCATCACACCATGATCCGTATCTTTTCTGCACTGATTGTTTCCGCCTTCGCGGTGATTGCCACTTCATGCTGCTGCACTAGCGACACCAACCCTCCCGGCCTGCGCCCGCTGCCACAGTTTCAGGAAATTCAGAGTGCGCCTGAGGTCACTTACACGAAGTAAGTCGCTGCAAATTTCATTCCCTTTCCAACGCCCTACCGCACACGCGGCGGGGCGTTTTTTGCATAGAGAATGAGCTGTTCTGCATAGCGTGATTCGGCTGACGATGCTTTATTTCGTATGCCATGAAAACCATTGTTGCCGCAGTCGATTTCTCAAACGCCACCGCCGGGGTGCTGGTACAGGCCAGCCAACTCGCCAAAGCATTCGAAGCGCAGTTGCGCTTGTTTCACTCCGTGGAACCCGAGCCGAGTTATACGGCTTACGGCTTCACGCCAGACGAATTTCCGGTGTTGCATGCCTATCAAGAAGAAGCAAAACGACGAGCGACCGATAAGCTTGAGGCGCTCGCTGAAACCGTGAAACCCGGACTCACCGACGTCAGTTGCCAAATCAACGAGGGCAGTCCGCTCTATTCGCTCTTGGATTATATCAAGGAAGTGAATGCCGACTTTGTCGTGTTAGGCTCTCACGGCCACGGTGCCATCGCCGCCTTGTTACTCGGCAGCGTGGCTGAAGGCATGGTCCGCAAAGCCACCGTGCCTACTTTGATCGTCCCCGCCGGGCGGGAGTGAGCTAAGTCCGTAGGTAGAGACAACGAAATGGGCGAAAGAAGAAGGAGCGAAATCTGGATGGTGAGTCACACTTTTGGTGATCTCCCCCAACCTTTTTTAAATTCTTATTTCGAGGCTTTTCGCTGTTCCCATTTTCCCGTCTGGGTGAATCGGAGATTTGCTAGTTTGCGCGTGGATCAAAAATGAATCGCGTGACCATCTGCGGCGAGCGTCGCTTCGTGAATCACCTCGCTCATCGTCGGGTGTGCATGGATCGTGAAGTGGATTTCCTCAGCGGTCAGCTCTTGGTCCAGTGCTAGACCCATCTCAGCTATCAACTCTGTCGCATTTTCGCCGATGATGTGGGCACCTAGCAATTCGCCGTGTTTCTTGCCGTAAAGCAGTTTGGCAAATCCTTCTGGCTCACCCGAAGCGATCGCCTTGCCAATCGCGACGAAGGGAATTTTGCCAACCTTGTATTCGATGCCCGCTTCTTTGAGCGCACGCTCGGTCTTGCCGACTGAGGCGACTTGCGGATGGCAGTAGGTGCAACCCGGAAAATGGTTCACCTTGCGCGGCTTGTGCCCTTCCACATAGAGACCCTCGACGGCTTGGACCGCCTCAAATGAGGCAGTGTGAGCGAGCCATGGTGGACCGGTGATGTCTCCGGCTGCGTAAACGCCGGGAATCGATGTTTCATAGCGGTCGCCGACTTGAATGTAGCCGCGTTCGGATAGTGCAGGCTGCACGCCGCCCGGCAGAACCGGCGCGATTCCGATAGCGACGAGTCAGACGTCGGCGCGGATGGTGCCATTTTCCTTCGGCCCATCGAGACTCAATTCTACGTGTGAGCCGTGGTCTTTGATGGATGTGATTTTCGTGTTGGTGAGGCAGCGGATGCCTTGTTTGATCAGAGATTTTTCCAAGGCATCACCGACTTCATCGTCCTCCACAGGCAGAATGCGTGGCAGCATTTCCACGATGGTCACTTTCGTGCCAAACGCGTTGTAAATGTAGGCGAATTCCACGCCGATGGCACCTGCTCCGATGATGACCATTTCCTTGGGCTGCGTGGCGAGGACCATTGCCTCCTTCGAGCCGATGACCGAGACGCCGTTGAATGGCAGTCCCGGAAGCTCGCGAGTTTTGCAGCCAGTGGCGATGAGGATATCCTTCGTTTCAAGAACTTGCTCGCTGCCGTCTGCCGACTTCACTCCCACTTTCCCTGTGCCCTCGATGGAGCCGAAACCACGGACATAATCGATTTTGTTTTTCTTAAAGAGAAACTCGATGCCACCCGCCAGTCGGTCTGAAACCTTGCGCGAACGGCCGATCACCGCAGACCAATCGTAGGAAAGACCGTCCATCTTGAGACCGAACTCTGCGGCCTTGTGGGTGAGAGTCTGATACAATTCCGCGTTTTTGAGCAGCGCCTTAGTCGGGATGCAGCCCCAGTTCAGACAAGTTCCGCCCGCGCGGTC
>JBGSLX010000079.1:0-13842 GCA_041740475.1 Akkermansiaceae bacterium
ATGAAGAAATGAGATGGGAAGATTTACCATTAGGTTGAATCTCCATTATGCTATAACCCATTCTACTTTAGCCAATTTTTTCGATTTCGTTGTCTCTATCGAACAGTGCTTAGCTTGCATAATTCGTCACATTCCGATCACTGTCATGTTTCTCATCCGCACCATCAGTGCATGAGTCTGTATCGCCCGGTCATTTGGATTGTATCAATCTACAAATAAGCGTTTGGCATGCCTATCATTGATCACGGTTGGACAACCACATCCATGAAAGTGCAGGTTGTAGAAACATCTTTAACACCACTTGCTGCAACGAGTCCAATCAGTGCGCTTTCGCCCAATTCTATGGTTTCTTGACCGACGGTGACCCAGTCGATTCCGTCCTCGCTGTATTTCGCAGTGATGAGGCTACCCTTACGTTCTAGGCTCACCCAGCCTTGAGTCGGCAGCGCTTTTTTAGTGGCCATGATCGTTGTCGGTGGAGTCCGCTCCATGGCGCGGTAGATCATACGGCATTGCAGCAAGTCCGTAATGATAAGCGAGACCGATTTGCAATCTGCGGCCAAGTTATCGCGAATTTGCACACCTGCGCGTGTTGAGAATACAGGAATTCCTAGATCGCTCACCCGTGCCTTGATTGAGCCATCACCATGTAGAGTTTGGTAGATATAATAACCACCATCCGCAGGATTGCCTAAGTTCCCAAACCCTGTGATCTTGTAACTACCATCATCGTATTTGACGGTCCCTTTCAAGTCTTGGGCGCGAAATTTTGTTTGCTGCCACGGCGTGGGTAGTTCCTGCGTGACGTTTTGTGCAAGTGCCGTGGTTACTCCTGTTGGAGTGCTCTGTTTTTGCTCTAAAGGAGTGTTGTTGCTATTTGTGACAATCTCCGCACTCGATTTTGGGTTTCCAGAAATATACCATCCTAATAAGCCCAGTGCACAGATGATGCTGGCGGCAATAGCCAACTTTTTGGTGCTGGAAAGCTGTTCCTTAGGATGCGTCTTAAGATGATCTGTGGGTGTAGTTCTAGTAACTTGCTCAGGCAGTTTGAGAGCTTGCTGATTCGGAGAGTCGGTATCAGAGCTCGTGTTCACTGCCGCGGCTTGCGCGACACTAAGAACAGCGGAATCTTTGTCCGCCGTCATCGGTATAGCAGACTCCTCAGCACCGGGTTCAGATGGTGCGCTCTGTGAATCAGGGATCTCTTGATCTGGAGCACGCAGTGCCTGCATGCCACTATGAAAATAGATCAAGCTCTCATGTTTCTTGATGAGATCGTGTGCACGGTCGGCAATTTCATCGAGCTGATGGGGTGGCATCGGCGCGAAGATGCAAATGCGTATTGCACCGTGGGTGACGATCAACAGCTTGGTGTTTCCGTAATCGAAAACAATCGGCCCCATTTCTCGTTGGTTCAATAGAAACGGTTTGCACAGCGCATTGACTCGTTCGGCGAATTGCGCAGCACTATCATCCGACCACATGAAGTTGTGATCCATGACAGAATGGCGAGCCAAGACCAACCACTTGGCATTGCTCAGAGACTGCGTAATTTGCGCCACATCTGTGGTAAATTGATAATCTTTCATCGTCTATGGGGGAAATTAATGCAATTCACTTAGCATTTCCTGAATGGTCAAATTCGTGGGGGAATATATGCCATTCGTTTCACCTGAGGCTTTATCTGGAGCGTAAGCGTAAGATTGACCATCGGAACGGTAACATATTCCAGTGTGCGCCTCGCAATCGAGGAACTTTCCAAGTCGATCTGCATGAAATTGGAAGAACTCGGTCTCCGCTTGGAATCCTTCCCAGACCGTGGACTCTCCGATGATGATGACTTCTCGATCCACCACACGGAAATGGGTGATCGGCTTACTTGTAGTTTTGTGAATCATGGGGGGAGACCTGCTTTCGGCAATTTGTATGCCAGCTAAAAGCAAAAAATGCTCATGGTAGAAATTTTAAATGAACAAACGAGGATAGGCGGTGGCTGGATGGAATATACACCGCAAGTTGTGTAATGGATGCGGTAGAGACTTCGCGAAGGCAAATGCGCGGCAGTTGATGACCTTGGATAGTTCTGAAGGCTCCTCATCCGACGACAAGAGTTTCGTTGCTCCTTACAGCGCCATTGCACTGCGCATTTCGGATAGATTGCATGCTCGCGGAAATCTCGTTTCCCTCAGAAATTGCTCGCAGGTTAACTAATTCGCGCATTTCCTTTCCCCATGAAAATCCGACTCTTGTTATCCACGTTTTCTGTCCTAGCCGCATGCGTTGCCTTGATCGGTAGCTCACAAGCCGCAGACACCCTCGACCGCTCCGCGCTGCCAATCCCACAGCCGAAGCCAGATTCCATTACCACCCTCGACGCGCGGGATGCGAATGCTCCGCCACGCTTCGAGGTGAAAGCGCCGGAAGGTGCGCCGAATGTGGTCATCGTGCTGATCGACGACATCGGCTTCGGGGCGAGCCGCGCGTTTGGTGGGCCGATTGCGATGCCCACGCTGGATCAACTCGCGAGCGCCGGGCTGAAATACAATCGCTTCCACACCACGGCACTGTGCAGTCCCACGCGCACAGCGCTGCTGACGGGGCACAATCACCACGCAAACAACGCGGGTGCAATCATGGAGCTGGCGACGGCGTTTCCCGGCAACACCGGCATCCGCCCGCTAGAGATCACGCCACTCGCACAAATCCTCCGCAGCAATGGATTCAGCACCGCCGCATTCGGCAAATATCACGAGACGCCGCCGTGGGAAGTTTCGGTGTCAGGCCCGTACGACCGTTGGCCGACTGGTTCTGGCTTCGATAAATTTTATGGCTTTATCGGCGGCGAGACGAACCAATGGGCACCAGCGATTTTCGATGGGGTGACACGCGTTGAGCCGCCGCAGACGAAAAACTATCACTTCACCACAGACATGACGGATCAGGCGATCCGCTGGGTCAGTGCGCAGCAGTCACTCACGCCGGACAAGCCGTTTTACCTGTACTTCGCTCCCGGTGCCACACACGCACCGCATCACGTGCCGAAGGAGTGGATCGCAAAATACGAAGGACAGTTCAACGGCGGCTGGGACACGCTGCGCGAGGAAACTTTCGAACGGCAGAAAAAAATGGGCATCATCCCGGCGAACACCAAGCTCACGCCGAGGCCGAAGGAGATTCCCGCATGGGCGGACATGAGCGCGGATCAAAAGCGCTTGTTCGAGCGGCAGATGGAAACTTTTGCCGGGTTTGCCGAGCACACCGATCACGAAGTCGGTCGCCTTGTCGCGCAGCTTGAAAAGATTGGTGCGCTGGAAAACACGCTTTTTCTCTACATCGTGGGCGACAACGGATCGAGCGCCGAGGGCGGCCCAGAAGGCAGCTACAACGAGATGATGGCGCTCAATGGCATCGTCGGCAGAGCCGAACAAATGATGGGGCACATTGATGACTGGGGCGGCCCGACCACTTTTCCGCACTTCGCCATCGGCTGGGCGTGGGCGACCAATGCGCCGTTTCAATGGACGAAACAGGTGGCCAGTCACTTCGGCGGCACGCGCAATGGGATGGTGATGCACTGGCCGAAGGGCATCCAAGCGAAGGGGGAAATCCGCAGTCAGTTTCATCATGTCATCGATGTTGCGGCGACCGCTCTCGAAGCGACGAAGATTCCGCAGCCGAAGACTGTGAATGGCATCTCACAACGGCCGATGGATGGCGTGTCCATGCTTTACTCCACCACGGATGCGAAGGCTGCCGGACAGCGCACGACGCAGTATTTCGAAATGTTTGGCAACCGTGGCATTTACCATGAAGGTTGGGTGGCATGCACCCGGCATTCGATCCCTTGGCTGATGGTGCAAAATCCTCCGTTGAAAGACGATGTGTGGGAACTATACCACGTGGACGAAGATTTTAGCCAAGCGGAAAACCTTGCGGAAAAGAACCCCGGTAAGCTCAAGGAGCTGCAAGCGGTGTTCGAGAAAGAATCCATCCGCAACCACGTCTTCCCGATTGATGACCGCCGCTCAGAGCGCTTCATGGCATCCATTGCCGGGCGTCCCGATCTCATGGGCGGTCGCAAGTCGCTGACCGTCTATCCCGGCATGACGGGCATGATGGAGAATGCTTTTATCAACGTGAAAGGCGTGCCCCACAGCGTCACCGCGGAGGTGGATGTGCCCGACGACAAGACCAGCGGCGTGATCATTGCGCAGGCTGGATATTTCGGCGGCTGGGCGCTCTACATGAAGGACGGGAAGGCGCACCACGAATACAACTTCTTCGGCCTCGAACGCACCAAGGTGAGCAGCGAAAACGCACTCGCTCCGGGCAAACACACGATTTCCTACGAGTTCATTCCCGACTCGAAAAATCCCGGCACTGGCGGCAAGTCGATCCTCAGCATCGACGGCCAGAAAGTCGCGGAAGGCCAAATCCCCAAGACGCAGCCGTTTGTCTTTTCCGCCGATGAAGGCGCAGACGTCGGCATTGATGCCGAGACGAACGTGTCGAACGACTATCAACCCGGCCTGCCCAGCACCTTCACCGGCAAGATCGAGAAGGTGACGGTGGAGCAGAAGTGACAGCGCTTCTTCTTCCCGCTGCCAGTATGTCCAGCCAGCGCATGACACACCGGCAGTGAGGGGATGAAAACCAACTGCCCAGGTAGATTTTCGTCCAACAGAAAACCTTTCACGCGAGCGAGGCGATTTGAAAATGATTGCCCATCAGGCGTGACGCCCAGTCCATGCACGCCAGCACCTGCTGACGTGTCAGTGACGGATAGGCTTCGAGAACTTCATCCACCGAGTCACCCGCCGCCAGAAACTCCATCACCGTCTGCACCGTAATGCGCGTCCCCTAGACCACGGGGCGACCATTGCATACCTCAGGATTTATCACGATGAGTCCTTCCATAGTCGAAAGCTGCATCAATCCCCAAAGGATGGCAACCCATCCAATCCCCGCCGCTTTCGCTCAAGAAATCGAACCACGTCGTTGGAGTCATTTACCGCTGGGCAGTAACTTCGCTGGCTTGGCTCCCGTGTAGCCCGACGGCTCCAGCGACACTGCCGTTGACGCGCTGAACGCGTCCACCAATGGTCGTCCCATGAGCTGGGTGACGGTGATTTGGTCCGCGGGGATGGGCGTTTGTCTCATCCTCGCCCTGATGCATTTCCTGATCTGGTTCAGAGACCGTAAATCGTGGTCGAGTTTTTGTTTCCCAGTCATCGCGCTGGGCATCGTATGCATGGGATTCTGCGAACTGTCGCTGATGCTGACAGACTCACCGGACGAGTTCTTGCGGCTCGTGCGCATCGGTCACGTGTTGTTCGGGGTGACTGTGGCGGCCAGTTTGCTTTTTGTGCATCTGGACTTCGGAACCGGGCGCTCATGGCTGCTGCTACTCGCGCTCGGACTGCGCACTGCGGCGGTCACTGCAAACCTCGTCACGGATGGCAGCCTTCATTTCATTTCGATCCAGAGCTTGGAAAAAATCCGCTTTCTGGGCGAATCCATTTCCATTGTTAACGAAGCGACCGAAAACCCATGGGTGCGCCTCGGGCAGCTCGCCGCACTCGTGCAAATCGCCTATGTGATTGATGCATCCACCCGGCTCTGGCGCAGGGGCGGGGGACTCAACCGTCACCGCGCGTTGTCGATCGGCGGCAGCACGGTGCTGCTTTTCCTGGTGGGCTTCGTCCTCGTGGGATCGATCTCGGCGGGCGCGTTGCGAGCACCGATCCTCGTTAGCTTCCCATTCTTCGGGATGGTCTTGGCCATCGGCTATGACATGAGCAGCAACCTCATCAGGACCGCGCAGTTGGCCAAGGAACTTGAAGCCAACGAACGCCGCCTCGCACTTGCGGGAGCCGCAGGTCGCATCGCGTTCTGGGAGTGGGATTTGAAAAACGACCGAATCTGGTTCTCGAAAGATGGCTGGGCGGTATTCGGAATCGAGCCAGCCAGCGAAGTGAATTTCGAGCGTTTCATGGTACACGTTCACGAGGATGACCGCAGCCGTCTTGAGGAAACCGTGCGCGAATCCGTGGAGAAAACCGGCGCTTATTCTGCGGAATTCCGCCTCGTCGCCACTGAGGGAGGGCGGCCGCGCTGGCTTTCCGCCACAGGCAAGGTCGAGAAAAACAACAGAGGCGAACCTGTGCTCTTCCGCGGCTTCTCCATTGATGTATCCCGGCGGAAAGATGCTGAGTCGCAAGCCGCACAACAGCGCCGCGAACTCACTCATCTCTCTCGTGTGGGCACGCTTGGGGCGCTGTCGGGTGCCTTGGCTCATGAACTCAACCAACCGCTTGCCGCAATTCTCAGCAATGCTCAGGTAGGACGACGTCGGCTCGGAGCAGAGCCGCCCGACCTCGCCGAAATGGATGAAATTCTCCACGACATCGTCGATGACACGAAGCGAGCTGGTAACATCGTCCACGGCATGCGGGCGATGTTTGCGAAGGACGCGCCAGTGGATCTGCAAGCGGTCGATCTCAACGGCGTCGTCGCCGACTCTCTCAAGCTGCTTCACAGTGAAATCATCGCCCGCAAGACCCGCATCGAGTTCACACCACTGCCGACGCTGCCTCCGATCACCGCGAGTTTCATCGAACTCCAGCAGGTGTTCATCAACCTCATCGTTAACAGCCTCGATGCCATCTCAGGGCAGAGCGCTGGCGTTTCAGCACTGCCGCCGTGCATTCGCATCATCGTTTCAGATACCCCAGACGGCATCATGTTTGAAGTCGCCGATAACGGCCCCGGCATTCCTCTCGAAAATCTAGAACATCTATTCGAACCATTTTTCTCGACTAAATCCCCAGGTAAAGGCCTCGGTCTCGGACTTTCGATCAGCCGTGGAATCGTGGAACGCTACGGCGGAAAACTCATCGCCGTGCCGCCTGAGGACGGGTGCGGTGCCGTCTTCAGGATCGCTTTCCCTCCACCCTCCGCCGACGCCAAAGTGGCGGCTTGCGATCACGGAGTGGATGCGGATACTCCGCACTGATCTCTCGCGGTATCCAAAAAAACCATGTCCTCCATCGTGTATATCATCGACGACGATCCATCCGTGCGGCGGAGCCTTGTGCGGCTCGTGCGCGAGGGCGACTATGATGTCGAGGCCTTTGCTTCGGCGGAGGAGTTTCTCACCGCACTTCCAGAAGCTTTCGTACGCCCGACTTGCGCCGTGATCGATCTCCAGATGCCCGGACTCAGTGGGCTAGAATTGCAACAGCGGCTCAATGCACGCCCCCATCCCTGCTCGGTGATTTTCATCAGTGGAAACGGTGACATCCCAGCGACCGTGAAGGCGATGCGGCATGGCGCGGTTACGTTTCTTACCAAGCCCTTCCACGACGAGGAGCTACTTACCGCACTCGCAGAGGGAATCGAGGTTCACCAAAAACAGCTCGTCGATTCACTTCTAACTAGACGCATCCACCAACGCATCGAAACCCTATCGGAACGCGAGCGCGAGACGATGTCGTGGGTCATCACCGGCGCTCTCAATAAACAGATCGCCGGAGAACTCGGCATCGCGGAACGCACTGTGAAAGCTCATCGCGCCAAAGTTATGGAAAAGATGGGTGTCGTCTCTGTCGCCGAACTTGTGCGCCTCTGTGACGTTGCGGGTTTCACAGTTGCTAGATAAACGTCCCGCAAACCGATAGCACCAAGGTGCAATTGTCGGAAACAACCTCACCGGACATGCTCCACTGTGATGTCCGCCAGCGCCACCATGATATACATCGTTGATGACGACGCCAGCATTCGGCGGGCGCTCTGCCGGGTCATGACCACCGCCGGGTTCGATGTCCGCTCATTCGCTACCGGGGAGGAATTCGTCGATTTTGGAGAATTCGATACATGCGGCTGCGTCGTCACCGACGCGCAGCTTCCCGGAATGAGTGGTCTCGATGTGAAGCACTGGATCAATGCCACGCATCGTGGCCTCCCGTTCATTTTTCTGTCCGCTCAGGACGACGAGGAAACCCGCCAGTCCGCGCGTGATGCAGGCGCGGTGGCTTATTTCCGCAAACCGGTCGATACCGACGCGCTTCTGGACTCGATCCGCTGGATGATCGGCACCCCTGCGCCTACTCGTTAGATCACATAGTTTTATCCATAGTCTCCAATCCAAAACCACCATGAAACCAAACCGAATCAAACAAACCATCGCGCTCGCTCTTGGGCTGGCGCTGGCCAGTTCCGCCGCCTACGGGCAGCAAAAAAAACCTAACATCCTCATCATCTGGGGAGACGACATCGGTCAATTCAACCTCAGTGCCTACAACATGGGCATGATGGGCTTCAAAACGCCAAACATCGACAGCATCGCCAAGGAAGGCGCACTGTTCACAGATTGGTATGGCCAGCAAAGCTGCACCGCAGGCCGCGCCGCCTTTATCACCGGCCAATCGCCGATCCGCACCGGCCTCACCAAGGTCGGTCTGCCAGGCGCTCCCGAAGGCATGAAAAAGGAGGATCCCACCCTCGCCACCCTGCTTAAAGCCCAAGGTTACATGACCGGCCAGTTCGGCAAGAATCACCTCGGCGACCGCGACGAGATGCTGCCGACCAACCACGGCTTTGATGAGTTTTTCGGGAACCTCTATCACCTCAACGCTGAGGAGGAGCCGGAGCATCCCGACTATCCGAAGGATCCGGAGTTCAAGAAGAAGTTCGGCCCGCGCGGGGTGATCCACAGCTTCGCCGATGGACGTATCACCGACACGGGTCCGCTCACGAGAAAGCGCATGGAAACCATCGACGAGGAAGTCAACGCCAAGGCCCTCGACTTCATGGAGCGTGCCGCAAAGGAGGACAAGCCGTTCTTCCTGTGGTGGAACTCCACTCGCATGCATATTTTTACCCACCTCAAGGAGGAGTCGGTCGGTAAAACAGGACTCGGTATCTACGCGGACGGCATGGTCGAACATGACGGCCACGTGGGCGAGGTGCTCGCCAAGCTCAAGGAGCTCGGTCTCGATGAGAACACCATCATCATGTATTCCTCGGATAATGGTGCCGAAACTTTCACTTGGCCCGATGGTGGCACCACCATGTTCCGAGGGGAAAAGAACACCAACTGGGAAGGCGGCTATCGCGTGCCGACTCTCATCAAGTGGCCCGGTACCATCAAGCCCGGCACCATCGTCAACAACTTCGGCGCGCACGAGGATATGCTAACAACACTGGTCGCTGCCGCTGGCGACACCACCGCCAAGGAAGATCTGCTCAAGGGCCGCAAGATCGGCGATATGATCTACAAGGTCCACCTCGATGGTTACGACCTGACTCCCGCCCTCAAGGGCCAGGCCGTGTGGCCGCGCAAGGAGTTCATCTACTGGACCGACGACGGCAGCGTCGCCGCACTCCGCTATAATGCATGGAAGGTCACCTTCCTGATGCAGGAAGCCGAAGGCATGGATGTCTGGCAGAAGCCATTCACCGCCTTGCGCGCGCCGCTCCTCTCCAA
Source organism: Akkermansiaceae bacterium (assembly GCA_041740475.1). Classification (GTDB taxonomy): domain Bacteria; phylum Verrucomicrobiota; class Verrucomicrobiia; order Verrucomicrobiales; family Akkermansiaceae; genus Luteolibacter. The sequence continues at coordinate 9,491 of JBGSLX010000079.1, forward strand.
CCTGCAGATGGACCCATTCGAGCGCGCCCAGCAAGAAAACGCCATGGGCTACCAACGCTGGTATCTCGACCACATGTTTGCCATTGCCCCCGCCGGTGCTTACGTCGGCAAGTGGCTGCAAAGCTTCAAGGAATTCCCGCCGCGCCAGAAGCCGGGCAGCTTCAATCTGGATCGCGTGATGGAAGCCGTCACTGCCAGCTCCAATCAATAATGCTTCCCCGTCCCCTCAGGCTGCATCCGTCCAATCCGGGTGCGGCCCTCAGTTCATTCGTTGCCACATGAAATCGCTCTGCATCACCGCCCTCGTGCTCATCACGACCATCGCGCATGCGGAAGAGCCCAGAAAGGGGGCACGGGTGGCCCGCCCGTCTCTCACGACTCTCGCCCATGCGGAAGAGCCTCTACCGTCGTGGAACGAAACTGCGCCCAAGCAGGCCATCATCTCATTTGTGGAAAAGACCACGAAAGAAAGTTCAGGCGACTTTGTCCCGCCTGCCGAACGCATCGCCGTTTTCGACAACGACGGCACGCTGTGGGCTGAGCAGCCGATGTATTTTCAGGCCATCTATATTTTCGACCGCATCAAGTCACTCGCTCCACAATATCCTGAATGGCAGGATAAGGAACCATTCGCCTCCGTGCTCAAAGGGGATCTCAAAGCAGCCCTCGCAAGTGGTGAGAAGGGTTTGCTTGAAATGGCCATGGCCACCCACGCTGGCCTCACCTCCGAAGAATTTGACAAAACCGTGAGCGACTGGATCGCAACTGCCAAGCATCCCAAAACTGGCCGACTCTACACCGAGATGGTCTATCAACCCATGCTCGAATTGCTCGCCTACCTCCGTGCCAACGGCTTTAAGACCTTCATTGTCTCCGGTGGTGGCATCGACTTCATGCGTCCCTGGGCCGAGCGCGTCTATGGCATCCCGCCCGAGCAGGTCGTCGGCTCAAGCATCAAGGCGAAATACGAAGTCCGCGACGGCACACCAGTCATCTTCAAACTACCGGAGATCAACCACATTGACGACAAGGGCGGTAAACCCGTCGGCATTCACCACCATATCGGTCGCCGCCCGATCTTCGCTGCCGGCAACTCCGACGGCGATTTCCAAATGCTAGAATGGACCACCAGTGGCAAAGGCCCGCGCTTTGCTCTGCTGATCCATCACACCGATGCGGAACGCGAATGGGCCTACGACCGCGAAAGCCACATCGGAAAAATCGACAAAGGACTCGCTGAAGGCCCGAAACGCGGCTGGACCATCGTCAGCATGAAAAACGACTGGAACCACATTTTCCCCTGATTCCCCAATCCAGTGACTCGGTAGTCGAGAGCTATGGATTTGCTCGCTTAGTGTTTGCATAGATTCGAACTAGCAAAGGATGGCGGATGAAAGTTCGGAATGCCCCTAAAAATATGCTCGCAGCCTGAAGTGATATCAAATCTCCTTTGGCCAATAAAAAACGTCTTTTTTAACCATTCATCACCCGCCATGAAAACCAACATTCGGCATGCCATCGCCTCGATCACCATCGCCTCCATTTTCTGTATTGCTCCATTTGTTTATGCAGCGGAGCCCATACCTCTCGCCGATCCCGGCTGGCCGCGGGAGCACATTTTTGAAACGAAAAAACTCACCGTCTATCAACCGCAGATCGACTCATGGAAAGACCACTCCATCATGCACGTGCGTTGCGCCATCGAGGTCACTGGCGTGCTCAAGGAACCGACTTTTGGCGTCGCCGAGATCGAAGCTCGAACGCTCGTTGAATCTGAAACTCGCGTCGTCAAACTTTTCTCCACCAAGCGCGAATTCCGCTTTGCTGGCGTTTCAGAAGCCGAACACGCATCTTTGCTCAAGGCGATGGACTCGCTCAGCCCGCCCGAGCGGCTCATCACCGTTTCGCTCGACCGCGTGCTCACCTGCCTCGATTCCGAGTCCGCCGCCGTCCAGAAGCAGGTGGATGTGAATCTGGACCCGCCAAAAATCTTCTACAGCGATAAACCCGCTGTGCTGGTGATCTTCCTCGGCGAGCCGCAGTTCAAACCGGTCGTCGCCGACGAACCAGATCTGATGTTCGCACTCAACACCAACTGGGATGTCTTTTTCGAGCCATCCAGTCAGAGCTTTTTCCTGCTCAATCAAGATCACTGGCTCACCAGCAAATCCGCCGATGGACCGTGGACTGTGGCCACCACTCTCCCCGATCGCTTGAACAAACTTCCAGCCGATGACAACTGGGCGGAAGTTCGCAAACACATCCCGGCCAAAAAAACCGAAATCGCTGAGCACGTCTTTGCCAGCAATGAGCCTGCCGAGCTACTGCTCACCACCGGCAAACCCGACTACAAACCGATTCCGCAAACCAATTTGCTGGAAATCACCAACACGGACAGCTTGCTGATGCTCGATTCCGCTGGGGGAAAATTTTACTATCAGGCGGCTGGGCGCTGGTTCCGCTCGCCGAAACTCGATGGCCCATGGAGCGCCGCTAGCACGGATCTCCCTGAAGATTTCGCAAAAATTCCGGACGACCACCCGCTCGCTTTCGTCAAATCCACCGTCCCCGGGACTGATGAGGCGGCAGACGCGGTGCTCCTCGCTTCCGTGCCGCAATCGACTTTTGTCGATTCCACCAAGCCGCCGACTCTGGTGGTGACTTACAAGGGCGAGCCGAATTTCCAAGCGATTCCCAGCACCGCCGTGAAATACGCGGTCAATTCGCCGAACTCGGTGTTTCTCGTGGAAGGCGGCTACTATTGCTGCGATCAGGGAGTCTGGTTCTCCGCCAACACAGCGACTGGCCCATGGGCATGGAGCACGTCCGTACCGGACGCGATTTACACCATCCCACCGACCAGCCCGGCACACAATGTCACCTACGTCACCGTCAAGGAATCCACGCCAGACACGGTGGTTTACACCCAAACGGCTGGTTACAGCGGCGAGTATGTCGCGGCCAATGGCGTGCTGATGTTTGGTGCCGGTCTGATCGTCGGTGCGTTGATCAACGACTATCACGTTCACTACTGCTACCCACCAGCCGCTTGGTATTCATACGGCTGCGGTGCGGTTTATCACTATGGTTATGGCGGTTACTACGGAGCTGCCGGTCGAGTTTATGGACCCTACGGCAGTGCTGGATACGCCGCTGCTTACAATCCCGCCACCGGTGTTTATTCTCGCGGTGCCTACGCTTACGGTCCGTATGGAAGCGCCGGTTACCGCTCCGCCTACAATCCATACACTGGCGGCTACGCAGCCCAAGGCTACCGCGCCACCCCGTATGGAACTGCCACCGCCGGACGTGCTTACAATCCCTACACTGGAACCACCGCCGCAGGCGGCCGCGTCAGCACCGCTTATGGTTCGGCAGGACGCGCCGCAGCCTACAACCCCTACACCGGGAAAGGTGCCGTCGCTGGCGGAGTCTCCGGAGCCAATGGCAGCGCCGCCGGTATCCGCACGAACCAAGGCACCGGTGCCGCCGCGTGGGAAACTCAATACGGACAAGGCGGCGTCGCCAAAACCCAAAAAGACAACGTCTATGCCGCTCACAACGGCAACGTTTACAAAAAAGACTCAGATGGAAACTGGTCCAGCAACACCAGCGGCAGTTGGCAGCCCGTTCAACCACCACAGCCGAAAACATCCACCCAAACCCGGGAACGCGCCAATCCAACATCTCAGCCCAGTGTGCCAACCCAACGTCCAGCTACCCGCCCAACCGAGCGACCTACAACTTACGAGCGCCCAGCCGCTCGCCCAGCTACTAGACCCACTTCTTACGACCGCCAATCGCTCGACTCCCTGTCACGCTCACGCGAGCGCGGCAACGCCCAGACCCAGCGCACTCAGTCATTCCAAGGCGCTTCTCGCTCGGCATCTTCATCTCGCAGTGGCGGCGGCGGTGGAGGCGGTGGCGAGCGCACGCGCAGACGTTGACCTAACATTTACACATCCGTTGACCTCTCATTTGAGCAGTAGTCCGCAGCCGCGAACTGCTATCTGCGCTGGAATTCTTCGGGTGAATCCTATGGTCACCATCACGAATGCGGAGCCAGCCACCTATCCGTCTCGCACTAACTTTTTTGCCACTCATTCCGCTTGGAAGTTCCCTTGGCTTCCAAAATCTGGAGTTTAGATGGATATGAGGATTGGCCTAAACTTTTGACCGCCCACTCGGATTCATAAAATCACTGTTTCTTGCCTATCTCATCATTCAAATCTGTGCGGCGTCCTTGAAATGAAAATCCTACGCTTTGTCGGCATCCTTTTTCTGATTCTCGTCATCCTCATCGCGTTGGCGTGGGCATTTGGTGCCTTGTGGTATGACGGCTCCGGGAGGGC
>JBGSLX010000080.1:0-4175 GCA_041740475.1 Akkermansiaceae bacterium
TCGACTGTGAGCTGGGGATTTTCACACTGCGGCCATGCCCGTTCGCGAAGACCTCCAGAACTTGTCCCTGCTTGGAAAACCGGAGACCCGCCTGCCAGCCACTCCAGATGAGGCGAAACTGGAGATTTTCCCGAATCAGCGACCAGGGCGGCGCTACTGGATCACGCTCAATTGCCCGGAGTTTTCCTCACTCTGCCCAGTGACGGGTCAGCCAGACAGCGCCCGCATGGTGATCCGCTACGTTCCCGGCGAGACGATTGTGGAAACCAAGAGCCTCAAGTTTTACCTCGCGTCTTTCCGCAATTTGCCAGCCTTCAACGAGGAAATCGTCAACCGCATCCTCGACGACTTGGTCGCCGCCTTGAATCCGCAGGAGCTCATCGTGCGCGGTGAGTTCGCCCCACGCGGCGGCATCCAGCTCACCACCGAGGCCACGTTTCCCGAGCCATCCGCATGAAAGTCTGCGTGCTCCTCAGCGGCGGCATGGACTCGGTGACCGTCCTGTACGAGGCGCTGGCCATTCACGAAGTCGTGGCCTGTTTGTCGTTCGATTACGGCTCCAAGCACAATGCCTGCGAGATTCCTTTTGCGAAACTTCACGCCGTGCGAAATGGCGTGCCGCACCACACGATCTCGCTGGATTTCATGGATCGTTTGTTCAAATCCGACCTCTTGCGCTCTGGCGGAGACGTCCCAGATGGCCACTACGCGGAGCAGTCGATGAAACAAACGGTCGTGCCATTCCGCAACGGCATCATGCTTTCCATCGCTGCCGGATTTGCCGAAAGCATCGATGCGCAAGGCGTGGTGATCGCGGCTCATTCGGGCGATCACGCGATTTACCCGGACTGCCGGGAGCCGTTTATGGAGTCGATGGCCGCCGCGATGGAGCACGGAACTTACGCGAACATCGAGCTGCTGCGACCGTTCATCACGATGGATAAAACCGCCATCGCCCGGCGCGGCGTCGAGTTGGGCGTGGACTTCGCCGAGACCTGGTCGTGTTACAAAGGCGGCGAAATCCACTGCGGCGTCTGCGGCACCTGCGTCGAGCGCCGCGAAGCCTTTCTCTTGGCCAATTTGCCCGATCCCACCGCCTATCAGCAAACTCCACCCCTCCCCCATCTCCCGTCTTAATCTCTGCTCTTGTGTCTTGCGTCTCCAAGTCTTCTGTCTGTCCCCATGTTCCGCATCTGCAAATCGCTCGAAATTGAGAACGGCCACATGCTTTCCAAGCATCCCGACAAGTGCCGTTTTCCTCATGGTCACACGCGCCGTGTGGAATTCGTTCTGGAAGCGCCAGAGCTCGATGAAAATGACATGGTCTGCGATTTCAAAATCATCAAACAAGCCATCGGCGAGTGGCTGGACACCTTCGACCACGCGATGTGCATGAACACCCGCGATCCGGCTTACGCAGAATTTCAACAACGCTATGGCGAGCGCGTGATCGGCTTTGAAAATCAAGATCCGACCACCGAGGTGATGGCGCGCACCATCTTCGATCATACTGCTGCCGCGCTTGCCGACTACGCGCTGCGCCCAGAAATACGCTACCCACTCGCTCCCGGAGTGCGCCTCGCCTGCGTGCGAGTGTGGGAAACGACCTCCTCGTGGGCTGAATACCAAACCACCGCCTGACACCATGCCTCATCAATCCCTGCCAGACATCCAAGCTACCCGAGACACCCGCGGCATCGCGATCGACCAAGTCGGCGTGTCAGACTTGCGGTATCCGATCCAAGTGACCGACCAGGACGGCAATCCATTTCCCACCGTCGCGACCATTTCGATGTCGGTGCATCTGCCGCATCAGTTCAAAGGCACGCACATGAGCCGTTTCTTGGAAGTGCTGAGCCTGCACGAGGGCGAGGTCACATCGCGCACCTTGCCGAATATTTTGCATGATCTGCGCGAACGGCTGCACGCCGAAGAGGCACACATTGAGGTGGCGTTCACTTATTTCGTCAGCAAAAAAGCTCCGGTTTCCGGGGCAACGGCAAAAGTCGGCTGCGATTGCGTGTTCATGGGCACCTCCAATGGCACGCGCGACGATCTGGTCCTGCGCGTGACCGTGCCGGTGACCACGCTGTGCCCGTGCAGCAAGGAAATCAGCGAATACGGCGCTCACAATCAGCGCGGCTACGTCACGCTGGAAGTCCGTCCAAAGCCGAAGGGCGCGGGCTGCGAGTTGATCCTGATCGAGGAGCTGATCGAGATCGCCGAGAAATCCGGTTCCGCGCCGGTGTATGCGCTGCTGAAACGCACCGACGAGCGCCACGTGACGATGCAAGCATACGACAACCCGGTTTTTGTCGAGGACGTGGTCCGCAATGCCGCCGCGTTGCTTTTGGCCGACCGCAGAGTCGCCTCGTTCACCGTCAAGGCCGTGAATCAGGAAAGCATCCACGACCACAATGCCTTCGCTGTGATTTCCGGCAAAGCCGCTGAAGATTGTGCCTGACATCATTCCACCCGAGGTGCTGCTCGACGCCTACGCGCAAGGCGTTTTCCCGATGGCTGAGGGCGATGAAATCCTATGGTTTTCGCCCAAACGGCGCGGCTTAATCCCGCTGGACGCGCGGTTTCACATTTCTCACGGACTCAGACGTGCGCTGAAAAAGAAGCCGTTCGAGGTGCGCTGGAACACGGCGTTTCGCGAAGTGATGCTCGCCTGCGCGGCGCGTGAGGAAACGTGGATCGACGAGGTGATTTTGGAAAGTTACTGCCATTTGCACGAAATCGGCTGCGCGCATTCGGTCGAGTGCTGGGATGGCGATGGCTTGCAGGGCGGGCTTTACGGCGTGGAACTGCCCGGCGTGTTTTTTGGCGAGAGCATGTTTTCGCGGAAGACGGATGCTTCAAAAATCGCGCTCGTGGCACTGGTCGAGCAGATGCGTCTGCGAAACTTCAGCTTACTGGACACCCAGTGGATGACCTCGCATTTGCAGCAGTTCGGCGGCTATGAAGTGCCCTGCCGCGAGTACCTACGCTTGTTGAGGAAGTGTCTCGCTGAAGGGAAAAGTGGCGGCGGTTTGCAACCGCCAAGCCCAGAAATCATGAAATGAATCGGGCATGGCGGTTACAAACCGCCGCCACATCACGGAGAATACGAGACTTTCCACAAGATCAGCCCGTGTGCGGGGGCGTTCACACCGCGAGTGCGGCCTGTAGCTTGGATGAGCAGCTCGGTGATTTCATTGGGCGACATTTGGCCGCGCCCGACTCTAACCAAGGTTCCAACCACGGCGCGGCACATTTTGTAGAGAAAACCATCGGCCTCTAACACGAAGGTGATCGAGGGACCATCGACGAGAATTTCACAGCGCGTCATGGTGCGGGTGGAATCGCCCAGCGTGCCATCGCGCCAAGAAGTGAATGCGCAGAAATCGTGCCGACCGATAAACTGCGCGGCCGCGGTGTGCATGGCGGATTCATCGAGCACTTGCGGCACGTGCCAAGAGTCGCGAATCCGCAGCGGATTCATGACTGGCGCGTTCCAAACTTGGTAGCGGTATTGCTTGGAGGTCGCGCCGAAGCGGGCGTGAAATGCGTGGCAAGTGCGAGCGGCAGAAAGGATGCGAATTTCGCCGGGCAGGCAACTGTTGAGCGCTTCTGCCAGTCGCCGAGCTGGGATGTGATTTTCGGTTTCCAGCACATCGAAGTGCGCGACGAGTCCGAGTGCATGCACGCCAGAATCCGTGCGACTGGACCCGACAAGCTGAGGCGCCGACGGATACAAATCCGCCAGCGCCTTTTGAATGTGATCTGAGACTCCTTTCCCAGAGCGCCCCGCGTGCCAGCCGTGAAATGGCGTGCCGTCGAAGCCGATGGTCAGCTTAAATCTCGATCCGGATGTTGGAACAGCGAAAGGATCGAAACGGTCCAAAAGAAGAATGATCTGTGAGATTTTCCCGCGAAATTCGCGCAGCTAAGAACCTCTATTTTTCGATCTTTTCGCCGATTTTGCCGTTCCTAAAATCCGATCCGCTGGCCGCTCAACCGGCGTAAAATTCACTCACAGCATCCCAGTTCACCACATTCCAGAAGGCGGTGATGTAGTCTGGGCGGCGGTTTTGGTAGTTGAGGTAATACGCATGCTCCCAGACATCCAGCCCGAGGATCGGTGTGCCAGAGCAGCCGGCGATGGCTTCGCCCATGCATGGGCAGTCTTG
>JBGSLX010000081.1:0-5900 GCA_041740475.1 Akkermansiaceae bacterium
ATACCTACAAGAACTTGGACTTCAACGCCTATGACGAATGCCTACAGGAAAGCCGGATGCGGGAAATCCGCACGTCCGGTTTGACGAGGGGGAGCAACGGGATTGGCGCAAGCCGCCCGTTGCTCTCTACTCTACTGGTTCGCCTTTTTCCCCCTTCCAAACAGCGAAACAACCGAGAAAAGTTAGAATACGTAGTTGAGTTCCACCGAGAAGCGGGTGGCGTCTGGCACAGGGGCCGCGCCGACGAAGCCGTCGCCATCCGAATTGAACCATGCGAACTTGGCGATTGCCGTGAAGTGATCGTCAAATTTCTTGGTCAGCACCGAATCGTACTCCCAGCCATAACCCGTCGAGAGTTCGTTATCGCCCATGGCGTGGAGCACGTTCACCCATTTCATGCCCCAAAAGATCGGCATAGTGTGGGAGAGGTATGGGTTTGTAAGTCCGTTGTGCGCGCCGGCGGTGCGGCCAACCACGAATACATCCGCAAAGCCATTGAAGGCGTGCAGCGTGGCGAGTGGAGTTTTGAATCCGGCATCAAGATGCTCGAGACCGAGGGTGAACGAGTGTTTTCCGAATGCCTTGGTAGCAGTTCCGTGAAAATACATCGCTTCTTCAGCGCCTGCTAATCCGGCTTTATCCTGCCATGCGAGCTCGCCGTAAAGGGTCACGCCGAACAGATCTTTCTTAGCACTAACACCAAAAGTGTTGTTGTCCCATGCGCCTAGATCTTCGAAATTCATGATATAGGCATAACTGCCCAGCGTGAGTCCCTCAATGCCAGCGTATGAGGCATTGAACAAATAGGCACTCGCCGCGACATCCTCGACATTCGGCAGCGGGCCGTCTGCGTCTGAGCCGAAGATGCGGTTGATTTGATTGAGATAAGCGAGGTTGAGCGTGAGCTTCTCGATGGATTTATTCGTCAATGCAAGTGCATCGAAAGTTTGCTCGTTCTGTCTCCAGCCGACGTTGCCGATGAACGCATCGTTGTCGTATTTCATGCGTTGGCGGCCGACTTTTGCGGTGGTGTCGAATCCTTCATATTGCACGTATGCTTGGTTTAACTCGTTAGTTTCCGGGTCAGCGATAAGTGAATTTTTAGGATCAAATGGGTCTGCCAGAGCCGCGCCGCCGTGGTAGTCATCGACGACAGCCTGGGAAAATTCACCTTCGATGAACGCGCTGAAACCATTCCAAGCAATGGTTTTCAGGCCGAGACGCTCGCGGAAGGTCCATGCGTGTGAGACGTCGAATTTATCCACATCGGCAAACTCATAACGGGTGCGAATGTCGATCATTGGCTTAATCCAGTCGCCCGAATTGGATGAGGCGGGTGGCGGCGTGATGGGAGCTTCAGTTCCGGCAAAGAGCGCCGGAGCGGTAAGCAACAGAATAGCGGCTTTAAGTTTCATGTGTGTTAGTGCGTGTTTGTTAGGACTTAGAAGTCGTGGTAGAAACAGCCTGATTTAGGCCATGCGTTGGAATTTTGGCGTCATCATGGTGAATGATGTTTTTGCGAATGATGAAGCCGCGTCATGAAGCAAAACGTCAGACCTTATCAGCAAGTCGAGCCACGGGATTCTAATAGAAGCTATCGCCATGTATGCCATGATGTGTCCTGTGAGCGATTACGCGGTGATTTACCAATCTCGGCCACCGCATCAGCAAGTATAAAAGAAAAACAATTCATTAATTCTTTTTTCTGGGCTTGCGGAGAAGATGGCACAGGATGGGCGCATGTTTCGTTACGGCAAATTGGCAAGGCAGGCGGTTTCAGCCATGAGCTATCTGGCAGAGCGCTACAGCTCCGATGAGAAGTCGATTTCCTCTGCGGAGGTGGGTCGGGTGCGGAAAATTCCAACGGCGCTCGCCGCCAAGTTGCTGAGCGAAGCGGCATCCGCTGGGCTCACCAAAGGAGTCACTGGCCCAGGCGGGGGCTATCGATTGGCGCGTCCACCCGAAGAAATCCGGCTGGCAGACATTGTGGGAATCTTCGAAAGGGAATCGACCGAATCTCCATGCCCATTTGGTGCGGGTTGGTGCGGAACGGGCAACCCGTGCCCGCTTCACGATGATTTTCTGAAGCTGGAGGAAAATGGCCGTCGCTTCCTCGCAGAAACCACGTTGGCCGTGTTTGTCAAACCGACGCCGGAGTGAGCGCGCGGCGGTTTCGGATGCTTTTTTCTTACCGCGAAGCCACTGAGGTCGCGAAGGAAACGCAAAGTGATAGAGTGTTCTAAATGCAGAAATAGAGACAACGAAATCGACGTAATTGGCTAAAGAAGAAGGAGCTTAAGGAGAATGGCGAGTTGCCCTGCTCATTTCTTCTTTCTCGGCTTTTCGGACTTTTCGTTGTTCCCATTTTCCCATCAGGGTCATTTGAATTCGCGACTATTAAAGAAATAAATATCTTGAATTAAGCGGTGGGTCATTGAGTGTTTGTTCAGCCACTCGCGCTGCCGGATTTTATGAATGAAAAACCTGATCTTTTGGGTCGCCCGGACATTGAGCGACTCGTCAACGCTTTCTATTCCAAGGTTCGAGCCGATGAACCGCTGGGCCACATATTCGATGGGGTTGCCAAGGTGAACTGTGAAACCCATTTGCCGAAGTTGTATGATATCTGGGACACGGTGTTGTTCCGAGCGGGGACGTTCCGTGGAAATCCCATCGCCGCGCACATGAACTTGGCGCAACACGCGGACTTGTGTTGGCCGATGTTTGAGCGGTGGCTGGAGCTTTTTCGGTCCGCAGTGGATGAGCTGTTCGTCGGTGAAAATGCGGACCACATCGTGCGTTGCGCGGATGACATGGCGCGAGTCATTCACTCGAAAATTCACGGTGTTTCGAGTCCTCGTTTTGATCCCGCAAACTTGCCGCCCGAGCAGCGGGCGCGCTACGCCAGCTATCGAGAAACCGCGCCAAAACCATGAGTTTTCCAGTCTGTCGCCACGCCAAACGCAAACGCCGCACATTTGCCAATCCGCTGGTGTGGCTGGGTAGCGAGCCGTATCGGATTTTTTTCCTGAGCGGGATCTTGTTCAGCATCGCCGGGGTGTTGCTGTGGCCGATTTTTTACAAAGGGCACCTGAATTTCTATCCGGGCGTCAGTCATGCGCGGGTGATGATCGAGGCATTCGCGGGTGCGTTTGTGGTGGGATTTCTCGGCACCGCCGGGCCGCGGATGTTGAGTGCTCCGAGGTTGCAGCCGTGGGAACTGGTGAGTTTGTTCGCTCTCCATCTTGCGAGTGGAATCTGTCACCTGCGCGGGCTGAATGTCTGGGGTGACCGGCTGTTTCTCGCGCTACTGCTTGGGTTCGCCATCGCGCTCGGGGTGCGGTTGGTGGCATTTCGCAGAGAGCTTCCGCCGCCGCCATTGTTGCTTGCTGCGACTGGTTTGATTTGTGGGATCGCAGGGACGGTTCTGTGGCTGAATCCGGCGTGGTTTGAGACTCCGGGCGTGCAACGCCTTGCGGGACTGTTGCTCTACCAAGGATTTCTCTTGGGGCCGGTGATGGGTGTGGGGATTTTCCTGTTTCCGAGGTTGCTGGGCAATGCCTTTGGTGAACCTGAGCCGGGCGCGGAAACCCGCAAATCTTGGCTGCGAATGAGCATCGCCGCAGTGGTCTTGGTGGCCAGTTTTGTCATCGAAGTCTGGCTGAGTCGGAATGCGGGCTTGTGGCTGCGAGCGGCTGCTTTTGTGTTCGCGCTTTCGCACGTCCGCTGGTTGCAGAAGCCGGGCTCGCCAAAAGTCGGCACTCTGGCCAATGCGCTGCGTATCTGGTGTCTGCCGCTGGCGCTTGCCGGTTTGATCGCGCCGGTGTTTTTCTACTCACGCCACATCGCGGTGGATCACCTGTTATTCGTCAGCGGATTCGGGCTGGTCTGCTTGATTGCGGGCAGCCGCGTGTTGTTCGGCCATAGCGGAAGAGTGGAGCGTTTTGCGAACCGTTCTTGGACGGCGCGGATGATTGTTTTTGCCATCGTGCTCGCTGCGCTCACGCGGGTGTTCGCCGATTTTCTGCCGCGGGTGACCATCACTCACTACGAATACGCCGCTTGGTCATGGATCGCAGGAGCTGCGCTTTGGACCATCTGGCACGCGCCGAGGTTCTTCAAAAAGGATGAGGAGGAATGATCCGAAATTCGGAAATAGAGACAACGAAATCGACGAAATGGGCTAAAGAAGAATGGGTTAAAACAGAATCAAGAGTCACCCGATTGGTGAATGTCCCCAACTTGATTCTTCACTCTTCTTTCGAGGTCTTTCGAGCTTTTCGTTGTTACGATTTTCTCCACTAGGGTGCTTTTGTGCGCGGAAAAACCGACGGATTCGCTTCAGAACTCGTGCTCGATCCGGACGATGCGGAACAGTCCACCGGGTTGCGGCATGATGGTGTCCCACCACGTTTTTCCCTCATGGATGTAGCGGAGTTGCAGGCCGCGCAGGGTGTGATCGATGAGTTGGTGATAGGCTTCATCGAGCTGGATGGGCGCAGGATTTTCCGCGACGTAGCCGGGCGCGTGTTTCGGGATGATTTCGAGAATCTTGGTGTGCGTGCCGATGTCGGTGATCAATTGGCGCAGTGTGGCATCGTCGATGCCAGATTGCAGGAGTTCAGGCAGTGGTGGGTGGTCGGACATGGGGATAAATAAAAGGCTTATTCGAGCAGACGGTTTTGGAAAACTTCGTAAATCCATTTGCGCGGCCCGGCGAAAACGCAGGTGATGACTCTGTGCTCATCGATGATTTCATATTCAAAAATCACTCGGTTTGAGCCGACGCGGAGTCGATAAAATCCTTCGAGGTCATCCGTGAGTGCCTTGATGTCTCCTTTTTCGTGAGCCAGCTCTTTGATGGCGATGCGCAGGGCGTGACGCGGTTCCGGCGCGAGTTTCTGTAAATAAACCAGCACCTCATCTTGCAGGCGGATCGGAATCATAACGCATCCAGCACACTCACATCATGATAGTTGGCGCGGCCTTCGCGGTGCTTGCGGAGGGCGGCCATCGCTTTTGTGTCGGCGAGAATTTCCATCGTCTCGGCGATGGCTTCCATGCGCTCGATGGAGATGAGCACGGCGACGGCCCGGCCTTGTTTGGTGATGGTCACGGGGTGATCTGCGGATTCCTGCACCAAGGCGGAAAATTTTTGTTGGGCGGTCTTGATGGTGTAGCTGTCAGCCATGGCAAATAAGTCATCCGTTTTTCAGGAAAAAGGAAGAGATCTTTTCGATCTTTACGGAGCGTGAGACGCTTCGGGTGAGGGTTGTGTTTCAGTGACAGTGCGCCCGATCATGCCGGGGCGAGGTTTTCTCGCGACGAGGAAAACGGCGTTTTTCGGTGCGGGGCAGACCTCGTGGCAAATTTTACAGCCGGTGCAGAAATCGGGGTTGATTCGGGGTTTTCCGTTCTCCGTCTGAATGGCTCCAAGTTCTGGGCAACGCTCGGAGCAGACACTGCAAAACGAGCCTTGGTGGGCGAGGCAGAAGCGGTCGAGGATCAGCGCGAGTGGTGGAGGGCCGTCATCCTGACTGGCTGGTAGCCCGCGCGCCGGGACCGGCTGGGAAACTGTCTTCCGGCCGAGCAGGGTGCGAAAGAGATCGCGGCGGCTGACTCCGCTCATTTCACGAGGGGAGGTTGTGGGTTGGTGGGATATGATTCGCGATTGTCAAAAAGAGCGTTCGGCGCGTGGCACTGGAGGCAATTTTCGCGTTCGGGGTGCGAGGTGCGGATCGCTTGATCGCGGCCCGGACCGTGGCAGGCCATGCAGTTCTGCCGCATCCAAACGGGGTGCGGCGTGACCGGTGGCGCACCTTCATAGGCACGCGGGCCGGGGCCGGCGGAGCGTTTGCCGACGAAGGAATTTTCGATGGTGAGGCGGTTCGCGGCGGGTT
>JBGSLX010000082.1:0-6269 GCA_041740475.1 Akkermansiaceae bacterium
GCCCGTTTCTTGTTGCAGGCGCTGGGCGAAGGCGACCAGCTCGACGAGTTTGGAGCGCGGAACGACGATGTCTTCGTTGAGCTTGGTCAGGCCGGTATCTCGCAAGGCGTAGGAAAACTCGCGCCGCAGTTTCCAGATGCGTTCGCAAGAAACCTCGTCGGGCGCGCGCTCGATGAAGCCTGCACCGAGATTTTTCAGCAGCGCATGCAGCTCCTCCAATTCCGCCGCGACGGCTGCCGGGCGACCGTCGATCTCGACGATCAGGTGCGCATTTCCCGGAGGAAATGTCGCGGCTCCGAGGCGTTTGCGCGCGGCTTCTAGGGTAAAAGTGTCGGTGATTTCCAGCGCGGACGGTAGATGACCCGCATTGAGAATCGCTTGCACGGCAGCGGCGGCCATCGGGAATTCCGGGAAAATTGCAGCCAACATCGCACGGCACGCAGGTTTCGGGATCAAGCGAAGCGTCGCCTCCGTGACCACTCCTAGCAGCCCTTCGGAGCCTGTGAATAGTCCGACCAAATCGAAGCCCGTTTTGTTTTTGTGCAGGCGCCCACCCGTGCGCAGCACCCGTCCATCGGCGAGCACCACCTCCAAGCCCAGGACATAACTGCGGGTCACCCCATACTTCAAACAGCGCGGCCCGCCGGCGTTTGTGGCAATGTTCCCACCGATCGAACATTCCTTCAGCGATGCCGGGTCGGGCGGATATTCCCAGCCCACTTGGTGAGCGGAATTTTGCAAATCGCGAGTGATCACGCCGGGTTGGACGATTGCCACGCCATCTTCCGGATGCATGCCGAGGATGCGGTTCATGCGCATCACCGAGAGCACGATGCCACCCTGCACAGGCACGCAGCCACCCACATATCCCACCCCCGCGCCGCGAGGGGTCACCGGGATGTTGTGCTCGTTGGCAAATTGGAGAACCGCCACCACATCCGCCGTGCTTTCGGCGAAAACCACCGCGTCCGGCGGGTGACTGGCCGACCACTTGTCTGTAGAATGTGCCGCGACGACATCATCCAAGACGCTTATTTTTTCCGAGCCGAGCAATGCAGCAAGGGGAGCGAACCAATCGGGAAGAGAATCATGCATGGTGAAACAACGAAGCGATAAACCCGCCGCAAAGTCGCCAACAAATTCTATCCAAGCAACTAGGAAGATATGAGGTTTTTATCGTGCTGCCACCTCTCAGAATACATCGTGCCTGTCGCATAAACTCATGGACCTCCTGCTAGCCGGGCATGTTGTCTGTCCGTCCCGACAGCACAGCATGATATCACGACGGGCTTATGAAACATCGCAAGGATTCGTGATTTCTCCCGTATGTGGCTGAATGATTCCGATGTCTATTCTTCTTCGCCGCCGATCCAGCACCACGATCATTTCCTGCGAAAGGCTACGGATTTGCGCGAGTTTAATCGTTTTGAGCCAGCTCATGGCCACTGCGAGTCCTGCTGACGAAACTCGATCACTGAAGGACGCATTCAAAGAGCATTTCCCAATCGGAGCGGCCATCAACCGCAGTCACGCGACTGGCCAGAGTGACGGGCGGCGGACCTTGGATCAGATCGGGCAGGAAGTCGCTTTGATCCAAACGCACTTCAATCAAATCACGGCCGAGAACGATATGAAATGGGTCAACATCCACCCGCGTCAGGGAGCCGATGGATATGATTTTGGCCAAGCCGATGCGTTCGTCAGCTTTGGTGAAAAACATGGACTCGAAAGAGTAGGACACACGCTGGTGTGGCACAATCAAACGCCGGACTGGGTGTTTGCAGGAAAAATCCCACCGCCCGAAGCTGAAAACGTTCCAGCCGCGAACTCGCCGGGAAATATGCGTCCCATTTACGCGGGACCACGGGCATCGCGCGAGGAGTTGCTGAAAACCATGCGCGATCACATCCACGCCGTGGTCGGCCGCTACAAGGGCAAGGTGAAAACTTGGGACGTGGTCAACGAGGCAATTGCCGATGGCCCGCCGGAAAAATACCTGCGTGACTCGCTGTGGCTACAGATCATCGGGCCTGACTACATCGCCAAAGCCTTTGAATTCGCACACGAGGCCGACCCTGACGCGATTCTGCGATACAACGACTATGGGTTAGAGAATCCGGTGAAGGCTCAGAAACTCGTCAAGTTGGTCCAAGAACTCCAAGCGCAAAAAGTCCCAATTCATGTGATCGGGACGCAGGCTCATCTCAATGTTTCCGATGCGACTTTTGAGTCGATGGATCGCTCGCTCACCGAGCTCCGAGTTCTCGGATTGCCGATTCACATTACCGAGTTGGACATCAACAGTGCCAAAAGCGGGCAAAATCGCACTGATGCCGAAGTTTCAGCCAATGCCAGCGCCACGCAGGGAGGCCTGGTTTCAGAGGCCGAGCAGCAACTTTCCCGCGCCTATGAGAGTGTTTTCCGAGCAATTATGAAACATCGGGATTCCGTGAAGATGGTCACTTTCTGGGGTGTGAATGACGCCGTTTCGTGGCGCCGCGATGGAAGACCGCTGTTGTTCGATGGCGATAACAAACCGAAGCCTGCGTTTGACGCGGTCATGCGTGTGGCCAAGGAACCGCCAGCGATCACCCTCGACCTCACACCTCTGCACGATGCGGCACGCGTTTTGGAAAATCCGCACAAAGGCTGGTATCACCACTATCCGGACAATCACATCAACCGCTATCAAATCGCACAAGACGCCGACCTACTGGATTTCCCGGGCATGGATCATCTCTACATCCGGCTCGCTTGGGCTTACCTCGAGCCGAAAGAAGGCCAGTATGATTGGCCATTGATTGATCGCATGATCGAAAAATGGACCGCCCACGGGCTGGGCATCGCGTTTCGGATCAGTTGCAAGGAGACCAGCACGGACCGGATCGAACAACAGTTCGCCACACCGCGCTGGGTGATGGAAGCGGGTGCACAGGGAGGACACTACAAGATGGGTAAGCCCATCGGGCCAGAGGGACCGTGGGAGCCGATCTATGACGATCCGATCTTTCTGGAGAAATTGGAGCGCTTTCTAGCAGCCTTCGCCGCCCGCTATGATGGACAGCCGTGGCTGCGCTACGTGGACATCGGCAGCATCGGTGACTGGGGCGAAGGTCATAGCTGGGCCAGCAGCCGCAAAACCTTGTCGTATGGCGTGCGGAAACTGCACATCGATCTCCACCTCAAGCATTTCAAGCGCAGCCAGCTCATCATTTCGGACGACTACGTGCATGCCTTGCCTGACGCTACCGAGCGCGAGAACCTGCACCGCTACATTCTGGAAAAAGGCATCAGTTATCGCGACGACAGCATCATGGTCGTGGGGAATTTCTCTCAATCAAGCGAACGTTTCACGGTGCGCAGTCCGGAGTATTTCGCTGACGCCTATCCCACCAAGCCCACGGTGCTGGAGCTGGATCACTATCACAAAGTGAAAGAACTCGGTGATTGGGAAGCCCGCCCCGGTTCGGCGGCCCATGAGTTCGGAAATGGAAAATCTGGGCCAGATTTCTTTCGCGGTGCGATTGATCTGCTGCGCGCCACTTACATCGGCTACCACGGCGATGCGCGGGAGTGGTTGACTGACAATCCCAAGTTGACCGGCGAACTGCTCAACCGATGTGGTTACTGGCTTTTCCCGACATCCATCACCCTGCCGCAATCATGCAGCGCTGGCACTTCCATGCCATTGGCGATGGGCTTTGAGAATCGAGGTGTGGCACCGCCTTACGCCGCTTACGAGCTGAGGGTGAAATTGACTGGGAAGAATACGCAATTCGTCCAAGTGGTCGAGTCCAACACCAAATCTTGGCTCCCCGGAGCGCCGATCCATTTGCAAACCACATTAAATTTACCTGCGGACCTAAAGGTAGGCACCTACGATTTGAGCATCGGTTTGTTCGATGTGAAAAGTGATCAGGTCCTGCCTGTGGAATTTGCGGTTGATCAGAAATCGCAAGACGATGATGGCTATTTTCGGGTGTCCGCTTTGCAGATTTCAATGCGCTAACGGCAACATCCATGAGTTGTTACGTATCAAGAACGATGGCAAAAGAATCGCACAATGATGTCAATCCGACTCAAATGCCAAGTTCCGCAAATCGAAACGGGAATTTAATCAATTAAAGCTGCGGAAGTTCTTCTCTCCGACCAAGCCAATATTCATTCCATTTCCCTGTGGTAAAATCTCCTTTGGTGGTTGGAAATTCTTTCTTCGACATCATTTCGACGTGGCCATCGTAAAAAGCCACCATGACGAACCCATTGTATAACGCAAAGTTGATTCTACCGCTGGCCCCATCCTCGGGTTGGAGCGCCTGATTATACATGCCGGTTTCGAGTATCTTCTGACTAAAAAAAATAAATTTGCTCGGTGTTTCGACATGATAAGGATATCTGGAACCTCGGATGAAAGGTTTGGAACCGGGAGGATCAAGAGACGCTAAACCGATACGATTGTTGTATGAAAATGTTCGCCAACTATTATGGCCGGAGTCTGGCAGTACTCCCTTGCCCGCTTTGAGTGCTTTGGAATCAGAGAAGATTCCCATCGTCCTAGCAGCACTGTCGCCCTTCGGTTTACTAAAGTCTAAATTGTTGGCTAATTCTGGATTTAGCGTAACCAGTAAATGCTCGCTCCAGTTGCGCTTTACACCATCTACAACCGTATCAGCGGCATGCATGATTGCCCCATTGCGGTCAGCCGAAAAAATATGATTTGTCGTGACAAGTTGCTTCATATTGGCCGTGGACTTTGCTCTCGAGGCACTGTCCATGGCCTTTCTGAGTCCCATGAAACCAAGCGACGCTAGGACTGCGATAATGACAACGACCACCAGAAGTTCCACCAGTGTGAAGCCAGCGCGATGTAACGAAGAAGCAAATTTGGGTTTCATAATAGATTTATGTGAGTTCTGCTCAAATTATTTTGATTGATCGAGAGGCAATTACGTGCGGTTAAGAAATCATTTCAACCACAAAGTTGCTCTATCCAACTATAAAGTTGCCCTTTCCAACCATAATATGGAGTCTTATGGAGATTCGTATGCACATAATGCTACCGATAGCAGCATCTTCGGAGATGAAAATGCATGAGTGACCAATGGGTTATGGCTCCATCCAGTTCAGGTTGAGAGCGATTTCAGCCTCGAATTGGAACGCCTTCGGGTCGCAGCGGGCAAAATCGAAGCGAAAGGAAACTTCGCGCGGCGCTGTGCTCAGACGTCGAGGTTCCTGACGTTCAGCGCGTTGTCCTCAATGAAGCGTTTGCGCGGCTCGACGATGTCGCCCATCAGAACGTCGAACATTTTGTCAGCTTCCACAGCGTTGTCATCGTCGAGACGGACACGCAGGAACTGGCGAGTTTCGGGGTCCATGGTGGTTTCAAAAAGCTGCTTGGCGTTCATTTCGCCGAGACCTTTGAAGCGTTTGATCTGCACGCCACGGGCGGCGATTTCGAGCACGCGGGTCAGAATTTCCGGGATCGAGAAAATCGGCACGATCTTCTGCTTGTCGCCCTCGCCTTCCAAAAGATCGAACAGCGGGGTGTCGTCGTCTGAGAATTTCAGCGTGTCGATTCCGCATTCGTTGAGGCGGGCGAAAATCTTGGTGATAGCGTGGGATTCGTGTAGCTCGTGGAGATTGGCGCGACGCGATGGGCCAGTGTGAGCGGCGAGTTCTTCGTCGGTGAGCTGCTCGTCGAACAGCCGCAGGTCGCGATTTTCATCGGCATAAACGCGCAGCGCCTCTTCGCCATTGAAATAAATCACCGACTCGTCATTTCCCGTGCGGACGCGCACCATGTAGTCTGGCAGGCGGCCATCGGCGCTGCGGGCAGCGAGATAGGCTTTGAAATTGCCGCCGTTGCCCTCGATCGAGCGGGTGTAGCGCGAGAGGTTGGAGAGATTTTCGAGCACCGCTTTGAGTTCATCTGCCGTGAATGTGCGCGATTGGTCGTGCGTGCGGACCAGCACCTCGGAGGAGCCGAGCTCGATGAGAATTTGGTTCAGCTCCTCATCGTCTTGCACATATTCAGCGCGCTTTTTGCGGGTGACGAGGTAGAGCGGTGGTTGAGCGATGTAGAGAAATCCGCGTTTCACCAGAGCGGGCATGTGGCGGCAGAAAAACGTCAGCAGCAGCGTGCGGATGTGCGAGCCGTCGACATCGGCATCGGTCATGATCACAATCCGGTGGTACCGCAGTTTCGCCAGATCGAAGTCTTCGCGGCCGATGCCCGTGCCGATGGCCGTGATCATCGTCCGGATTTCGTT
>JBGSLX010000083.1:0-28914 GCA_041740475.1 Akkermansiaceae bacterium
GGAACGCCGCAAAGACCGCGAAGCCGCGAAAACCGCCGCCGCGCGCGCCCAGCAAGAAGCCGATCCTCAGGCGCTGTTGCCGCTGCGCGAAACTCCGCCGCCTCAGATCATCGATGCTTCGCAGCGCCGCGCCGCTGGGGCGATGATGGAGGGCGAGAAACCCTTCGAGCGGAAAAAAACCGGCCACCAATTTCTTTCAACTGGCGGCTACCCCGATTACGAGCTGCCGGGCTTTGATCTGCTGGATGTTCAAGAAGAAAGCGACGCGCCTGAGGCCAATCGCGATGAATTGATCGCGAACCAGCAAGTGATCATCGAGACGCTCAAAGCGTTCGGCATCGACGTCATACCCGGCGACATCACGCGCGGCCCGACCATCACGCGATACGAAATTTATCCCACCACCGGGCTGCGCGTTTCACGGATTTCTCAGCTCGAAGCAGACATCGCACGCGCCACCTGCGCCGAACGCATCAACATTCTGGCTCCCATTCCGGGAAAAGACACCGTCGGCATTGAGATTGCCAACACGCAAAAAGTCGCCGTCCCGCTCCACGAACTGCTGCACGACCCGGAATTCCGCTCCGCCAAGAAGAAAATCCCACTCGCGCTCGGCAAGGATGTATATGGCAAGACCGTCATCGGCGATCTCGCCGCGATGCCTCACTTGCTGGTCGCTGGTGCCACTGGTTCCGGAAAATCAGTCTGCATCAACTCGATCATCGCCTCGATGCTCTTCAAGTTCGGCCCAGACGAGCTGCGCTTCATCATGGTCGATCCCAAGGTCGTGGAAATGCAGATGTACAATCGGCTGCCCCACCTCGTGGTCCCGGTGGTCACCGACCCCAAGAAAACGGTCGCCGCGCTCAAGTGGGTGGTCAACGAGATGGAAAAGCGCTACCGCATTTTCGCTAAAGAAGGCGTGAGAAACTTCGATGGCTTCAATAGCCGTCCGAAAAAGGAAAGCGCCCCGGTGCCGCCAAAAGCGGAGATTCCCGAGGAAGAACCCACCACGCCCTGCGAAGCGGAAGACGCCACACAACAAGAATTTTCACTCGATCCAAGCAAACCCGCGAGTCATCAAGCGCCGCCATGGGCGCTCGATGAGGTGGACGACGAGCAGATCGAATCCATCGCCGCCGCGCTTGAATCCGGCGAACTCGCGCCCGAAGCCGATGAAGATGACGCGGACTTCGAACCCACAGAGGATCAAATTCCCGAGCGTTTTCCCTACATCGTCGTCCTCATTGACGAGCTGGCGGACCTCATGCAGACCGCGCCAGCAGATGTGGAAATGTGCATCGCCCGCATCGCCCAAAAGGCCCGAGCCGCTGGCATTCACCTGATCATCGCCACCCAGACTCCGCGCGCAGATGTCGTCACCGGCATCATCAAAGCGAACATCCCCTGCCGCATCGCATTCCAAGTTTCTTCTCAACTCGACTCCCGCGTCATTCTCGACACCAAGGGCGCAGACAAACTCGTCGGCAAAGGAGACATGCTCTACCTCCCGCCCGGCTCCGCCAAGTTGGAACGCGCCCAAGGTGCCTACGTCACCGATGCCGAGATCGAGCGCATCATCGACCACTGCGCGGCTCAGGGTTCCCCAAAATTCGAAACTGACATCCACGCATCGCTCTCTGGCAATGACGACGATGATGAAGAAGACGTTTCCGACGCCGATGAAGAGCTCATTCTCAAATGCATCGAAGTCGCCCGCCAAGAGCGCAAATGCTCGACTTCCCTGCTCCAGCGCCGCCTGCGCCTCGGCTACACGCGAGCGGCTCGGATGGTCGATATTTTAGAACAACGTGGGATCGTCGGTCCCGGAGATGGCGCTAAACCACGCGAGGTGTTTTTGAAATGAACCGTTTCTCAAGCCCTCATATTCCTCCGAATGGCTCAGCCAAAAACGTCCTCAATTTCCAATTTTTTGACGTGGCAGGAATTACCGCAAATTCTCTTTTTTACATTGCATGGGCTGCTTCCGTTTGCATGCTCCCCGCGCCAGCGGGACCACCAACGTTTCGTCGGCAATCAGCCGATTGATTTGACTGCAAATTTATCCTTTTCGCACTGTAACGCTCTGCCATGGCAAACATTTTTCCCCGCTGGTCCAATCTTCTGCCAATCAAAATAGCCGTATGTGCCGGCACTGCGGTCGCCGGTGTCGCTCTCGCTTTCGCTTACTACGCCACCCCCAAGGCTCTCACCGTCGGCTACCAGCCATCTCAGCCCATCCCTTTTTCTCACAAAATCCACGTCGAACAACTCGGCCTCGATTGTCGCTATTGCCACTCGTTTGTGGATGTTTCAGGTCACTCGAACGTGCCAACTGGCAACACTTGTTGGAATTGCCACCAGCACGTTCAACGCGACAGCCCGAAGCTTGAGCCACTGCATCGCTCGATGGATCCAGCTTTTCCGGGGTACGACGGCAAACCGATCGAATGGGTGCGCGTCCACAAATCTCCTGACTACGTTTATTTCAACCATGCTGCGCACGTGAATCGCGGCATATCCTGCCAAAGCTGCCACGGCGACGTCCACCAGATGGAGGTCGTCTGGCATGATCAGCCACACTCGATGGGATGGTGCCTCGAGTGCCACCGCGCTCCCGAAAAACATCTAAGGCCGCTGGAAGAAGTTTATAATTTCAACTACGACGCGGAAGAGTATCTCTCAAACAATCCTCAGCTCGGTGTCACAACGACCAAAGACCTCGGCTTGAAACTCAAAGAGCAGTTCCAAGTGAATCCAAAGGAAAGTTGCGCCACTTGCCACCATTGATCGTCTTCCCACTTTGATCTCTCCAATTTATTTCCGCAGTCTGACATGAGTAAGCGAATCTGGCATCATCCTGAAGTTCCTGCCGACGAAACCACCGTTTCATGGCGAAGCGCGGGCCAGCTTGAAGATAGCCCCGCATTCCGCGAGTGGCTGGATCGTGAATTCCCGCAAGGTGCCGCTGAAATGGCTGACGAATCCGATGCCGAAACATCGCGCCGCTCGTTTCTCAAACTGATGGGAGCATCGACAGCTCTAGCAGGTTTCGGCATGGCCGCCTGTCGCCGCCCTGAAACCTACATCGTTCCTTACACCAAGGCTCCCGAGTGGGTCATCCCAGGGAAAGCCACCTACTACGCCTCGTGCATGCCGCGTGCGCATGGCGCCACGCCGCTGGTGATCACCACTTTTGAGGGACGTCCCACCAAGCTAGCTCCCAACAACTTGCATCCAGATGCAGAGGGAACCGACGCTTTCGCCCAAGCATCCATTCTCGACCTTTATTCTCCTTCTCGTTCACGGCAAATTCTGAAGTCAGGCAAGCCCGCCAAGCGCGAAGAACTCGATGCCGCCATCGCTGCCATCGCTGCCGATAAGACCGCGAAAATCGGCTTTCTTTTTGGCACCGACGACAGCCCGAGCCGCAATCGACTCTCCAAAGAAATCGCCGCGAAGTTTCCTGCTGCGAAATTTTATCAATACGAAGCGCTGACTGGCGAAGCGGCTTCCGTCTTAGGCGATGCCGTTAAGCTGGTGGCAGATTTTTCAAAAGCAGACCGCATCCTGTCGCTGGATTGCGATTTTGTCGGCACCGATTCGCAAGGTCCAGTCACGGCGTTTTTTGACCGCCGCAAGCCTGAAGGTAAGATTTACGACCAGAAGCCAGACGCCTCGAAAATGAATCGCCTCTACTGTGTGGAGTCCGCATTTTCACTCACTGGCGGAATGGCGGATCACCGCTTGCGCGTCGCTCCCAGCGAAGTTTTGGTCATCGCGGCCGCAGTCGCCCGGGAACTCGGAGTCTCAGGCTTCGACTCGATCCGCAGCATCGACACGCCGGAGCAAGTCGAATGGGTGAAAGCGCTAGCCGCCGACCTCAAGGCAAACGCTGGCAAGTCCATGGTTTTGGCGGCGTCACGCCAACCCGCAGCAGTCCACCAAATTGCCCTCGCGATCAATCTCGCACTCGGCAATATTGGCCCGAACCTACCGCTTCTCGCGTTCCAAGCAGAAAACCAAGGACTCGGCTCCATCGCCAATTTGATGGCCGATGTGGATTCTGGAACCATCGACACCCTTTTCCTGCTTACGCCAGCCAACCCGGTTTACGACGCTCCGGCGGATTTTGATTTCACGGCCACGCTGAAGAATCTCAAAACAAGCGTCCACCTCGGCGACCGCACGCACGCCACCGCACATGCGGCTTCATGGCACATTCCTGCGGCGCATTACCTTGAATCATGGTCGGACGCCCGCAGCAGTCGCGGCATTTACACGGTGGTGCAACCGATGATTTTGCCGCTCTACCCGAATTGCGTTTCCGAACTGGAGCTGCTGATGGCACTGCTTTCTGACGATGGAAAAATCCTCGACGGTGAAGGAAAAGACGCCGCGCCATCGCCCGCTTACGACGCCGTTAAAAAAACCTTCGTAGCGCTTGGCAATGATGGAACAGACGCTTGGAAAAAGCTGCTGCGCGATGGTTTCCTCGCCGGAAGCACCTACCCACCTGTTACCCCGACCGCCAAGCCACTTGCGGCTGCATCACTCGCGGCAGCTCCGACCAAAGACTCGCTGGAGGTAATTTTTGCCAACGACGCCTCAGTTTTTGATGGCCGCTGGATCGACAACGCCTGGCTGCAAGAAGCGCCCGATCCGATTTCCAAACTGACATGGGACAACGCTGCGCTGATCGCTCCAAAAACCGCGAAAGAGCTCGGCATTTACGACCAAATCATCGCCACGGAAAATTCCCGCGCTCTCGGTTCCCCAGACGGTGAAGGCGAAAATCGCAAGTCGCCGATGATCCAAGTAACCGTCAACGGTCGCACGCTAGAAATTCCGGTTCTCGTTTCTTTCGGCCAAGCCGAAAACACGATCATCATCCCACTCGGCTATGGTCAGGGATTTGATAAAGACGACGAACTCGCTCGCAAGCCTGCCAACCAGTCGCACCTTGGGTTGGTCGGCATCAATCGTGGATTCAATGCCTACCCGCTGCGCAACTCCGCCAGCTCATACTTCGCCACGGCTGCGACGGTGAGGCTCACGGACAAGCGATACAGCGTGGCACTCGTTCAAGAACACAACGCGATGTACGGTCGTGCACTGGCTCGCGAGATTTCCACCATCGACGTCCACGATCAAAAAGGCGGCTTCGATACCCAGATCGCGAACATCAAGAAACAGGGCAACGATTCACATGCTCCGACGAACATTTCGCTCTACAAACCAAAGGGTTCCGCCACTTGGAATCCCGGACCGGACGGCAAAGCTCAGCACCTGATCAATGACCCGCTGCACCAATGGGCGATGTCCATCGACCTCACCGCGTGCATGGGCTGCAACGCGTGCTTAGTCGCCTGCCAAGCGGAAAACAACATTCCAGTCGTCGGCAAAGAACAAGTCGCCAAGGGCCGCGAAATGCATTGGATCCGTATGGACCGATATTTCTCAGTGCAAGAATACGCGCTCGATTCACACGGCGCTAAAATCAAGGAAGCGGACGGTTCCTACCGCAAAAATCCCGACTGGGTGCGCGACAACCCGGCGATGATTCCGCAGCCTGTCGCTTGCGTTCAATGTGAGTTCGCACCCTGCGAAACTGTCTGCCCGGTGAATGCCACGGTTCACACCGAAGATGGACTCAACGCGATGGCCTACAATCGCTGCATCGGCACTCGCTACTGCGCGAACAACTGTCCTTATAAGGCACGTCGTTTTAATTTCTTTGACTACAACAAGCGCAACCCACTGATCAAACACAACCTTTACCTCGGCCCTGTCGGCGAGAAGCGCGTGGGCGACCCGGAACACCTCCAACGCAACCCGAACGTCACTGTCCGCATGCGTGGTGTGATGGAAAAATGCACTTACTGCGTGCAACGCCTCAAGGATGCGGTCATCCGCCAAAAGCGCGGCCAAAAACAAGAAGCGCTCGTCGCTGGCAAGCCATCCACCGAGATGGTCGTCACCGAGAAAACTCTGCGAATTCCGGTGGACTCGGTCAAAGTCGCCTGTCAGGAAGCCTGCCCCGCCGATGCTATCACATTCGGCAATCTCAAGGACGAAAGCCTTTCCGCGATGGGACGCACCAAAGTTTTAGAGCGCAATTACGACCTCCTCAACTACATCGGCACCCGCCCACGCACCAGCTACCTCGCACGAGTCAAGAATCCCAATCCACTGATGCCAGACGCCAAATACATCGGCAAGGCGACCATTCACATGGTTTGAAGACGCAAGACTCCAAGATACAAGAAACAAGATAAGATGAAGAAACCGACGACTAGACGCCGAACCGCAACCTCTTTTCTTGAGTCTTGCAGTCTTGCGTCTTGCGTCTCTTTTTCTTTCCCCATCTTCCTTTCCTAACGACTTTCCTTTTTTTACTCCATGGCATCCACCACGACCACCGAGCCCGAGACTCACACCGGAGTCAAACTACCGGTGCTTGAGCGCGAAAAGCTCATTCTCAACGACCGCTCCTACAATTGGATTACCGAGCGAATTTGTGGCGTTGTGGAAAATAAGCAGCCGCTGCTCTGGTGGTTGTTGTTCATCCCATCGGCCATCATCGCGGCCATCGGAGTGGGCGGCGGATTGTTTCACTTGGTCTCGACCGGTGTCGGTGTCTGGGGAAATACCAACCGCGTGATGTGGGGCTGGCCGATTGTGAACTTCGTTTTTTGGATCGGCATCGGACACGCCGGCACACTGATTTCGGCGATTCTTTTCCTCACGCGACAAAACTGGCGAACTTCGATCAACCGCGCTGCTGAGGCGATGACTATTTTTGCGGTGATGTGTGCCGGTATTTTCCCGGCATTCCACGTCGGTCGCGTCTGGTTTGCGTGGTTCCTCGCACCTATTCCGAATGCGAACGCGGTTTGGCAAAACTTTAAGTCGCCCTTGCTGTGGGACGTGTTCGCGGTCTCTACGTATTTCACTGTTTCACTTATCTTCTGGTTCCTAGGCATGGTGCCAGACCTCGCAACGATTCGTGATCGCGCGAAACCCGGCATCCGCAAATTCCTCTATGGCATCTTCGCTCTCGGCTGGCGCGGTGGAAACCGCCAATGGAGCCACTATGAAATGGCTTATCTTTTGCTAGCAGCGCTTTCCACACCGCTCGTGCTTTCGGTTCACTCCGTCGTTTCTTTCGACTTCGCGACTTCCGTGGTACCCGGCTGGCACACCACGATCTTCCCGCCCTATTTCGTCGCAGGTGCTATTTTTGGCGGCTTCGCGATGGTGCTCACGATCATGATTCCAGCGCGTTTCATCTATGGATTGCAGGATTTGATCACCATGAAGCACATCGATAACATGGCGAAGATCATCCTGCTGACCGGCACGATCGTCGGATATGCCTACTTGATGGAGCTTTTCGTCGCATTCTACTCCGGCTCGATCTACGAAATGGACGCCTTCAAATTCCGCATCGCGGGACCATACTGGTGGGCTTACGCCGCGATGATGTCGCTCAACGTGCTTTCCCCACAATTATTCTGGTTCAAGGCATGCCGCGAAAACTTGTGGGTCGTAATGGCTGTAGCGATGTGCGTAAACGTCGGTATGTGGTTCGAGCGATTCGTCATCATCGTTACGACGCTCGCCCGGATGTGGCTGCCCGGTGACTGGAAGACCTTCTCGCCTTCCCCCCAAGACCAAATGCTTTTTGTCGGCACGATTGGCATGTTCCTCGCACTGTTCATGCTCTTTCTCCGCTTCCTACCCTGCATCAACATTGCCGAGGTCAAGTGGACCAAACTCGAAGCGGACCCTCATTTCGAGGATAAGGAAGACCATCCAGATCACGGCGTGAAAGTCCAAGCCGCCTACCAAAAAGAACTCGTTCAGGGGAAAATCTGAAATCTGAAATCTCAAATCTCAAATCGCCAATTCAACAAGTGAGTACCACCCGCAAACGCGTTTACGGTTACCTAGCCGAATTCAAGAGCGCCTCCGCCCTCTACAAGGCAGCGGAGAAAGTCCGCGACTCTGGATTCAAAAAGTGGGACTGCTATTCGCCATATCCGATCCACGGTCTTGACGGTGCGATGGGCTTGAAGCGTTCGATTCTGCCGTGGTTTGTGTTTTTTGGTGGCATGACCGGCTGCGCCACTGCGTTCGTACTGGCTTACTCCACGCAAGTCGTCATTTACCCAACGGTGGTTCAGGCGAAGCCAGCAAACATCTTCACCATCCCCGCTTTTTTCCCGGTGATGTTTGAAATGACCATCCTCTTCTCCGGTTTCACCGTTTTATTCGGCTTATTGGCGCTGATTCAACTGCCACGACTGAATCACCCTTTGTTCGCCAGTAAACAATTTCATCGAGCGACAGATGACGGCTTTTTCATCGCCATCGAAGCTCGCGACCCGAAATTCAATCCCAACCATACACGAGAGCTGCTCGCCCAAATCGGCGGTGATCACATCGAGCTCGTCGAGGAAGAGGAATGAGACTTCATTTCAAACTTAAAATCACAAATTATCGTTAGATGCGCTACTTTTTCCTAGCATACGCGTTCATCGCACTGCTCGTCGTTGGCATCTTCGGCTTGCGCGGCCAGAAGTTTACCAAGCCGCCAATCCGAGTATTCCCGGACATGGACGAACAGGATAAGGTGAAGGCACAAAAGCCATCCGGCTTCTTTGCCGATGGCTTGGGCTCGCGACTTCCCATTGCTCAGACGCAACCGCGTGGTTTCAATCCAGATGGTGATCGGGTGATCGGCGGAATTCCAGAACACGAGTTCGGTGGACAAGTCGGCTATTATTACAGCGGTGCTGTGGGTGATTATTATGGCAGTGGCATGCCCGAGGAACTCGAGCTGACTCCTGAGAACGCCAGCGAATTGATTCATCGTGGCAAGGAACGCTACGGCATCTATTGCGCGATCTGCCACGGATCTGCAGGGGACGGCTTAGGCATCACTTCCAACTATGGCGTGCCCGGTATCGCCAACCTCCAATTGCCGACATTCAACTCAGAAACCTACCCGGACGGTCGCCTGTACAACACGATCACCAATGGCAAAGGAATGATGAGCGGATACGGCTACAACATTCCAGTGCGCGACCGCTGGGCCATCGTCGCATATGTCCGCACACTTCAAGCCGCCAAGGCATCTTCCCAATAATTTTCCAAACGCAATGGCTCACCACCACGTCACTTCTGCAGACATCGCCATCGACGGCGATCACATTAACCCTTCGAAAGTTTCAAGGGTGAAAACGATCGCCATGGGAGTGGCGGTCGTCGGCACGCTCGCCAGCCTCTATCTCCTTTTCTTCGCCCCAGCGAGAATCAGCGGTTCGTTTGCCTACTCGTGGCTATTTGCATTCTACTTCTTCCTTACATTATCGATCGGTGGCTGTTTTTGGACGCTGCTGCACAACGTTTCAAACTCTGGCTGGGGCACATCCGTTCGCCGCACTTTTGAAAATCTTGGTTCCACATACCCATGGATGTTTCTCTTCGCAATTCCTCTCCTCACGCCAGAGGTCCAGCAATATCTCTACGAGTGGATGAACACTCACCGTGCTGCGCCGGGAAACGTGAAGGAACATCTGCACCATGTGGACCATCTGCTATATAGCAAATATTGGTTCATGAACGAGTTCTTTTGGTATGGGAGGATGATGTTTTACTTTGTCGGACTTAGCTTGGTCATCATCGGATTGCGGAAACTCTCCATCGCTCAAGATACGGACCCCAATCCCGGTACAAGTCGTTTGTTCAAAGCTCGTTTCCATTCCACTTACACGCTCATCATCTTTGCACTGACGATTACCTTCACGGGTTTCGATTTCCTCAAAGGGCTTGATTACAAGTGGTTTTCCACGATGTGGGGTGTTTACCTCTTTGCTGGATCGGCACTGAATTCCATGGCGGTGATCATTCTCGTTTGCGCATGGCTCAAGAGCCAAGGCCACCTCAAACATGTCACTGGCCCCGAGCATTTTCACATCATGGGCAAGCTGCTGTTTGCCTTCACCACCTTCTGGGCCTACATCGCGTTTTCGCAGTTTTTCCTGATTTGGTATGCGAACATCACCGAGGAAACTTCTTATTTCCTGATTCGCAACACGGGCAATTGGAATACCGGGATGATCGCGCTAGTGGTTGGACACTTTGTGATTCCCTTCATCGTCCTTCTACAAGCGTGGCTCAAACGGAATCCAAAATGGCTGTCTGTCATGGCAGTTTATACTCTCGCGATGCACGCACTCGACCACTACTTGATCACAATCCCCGAACGCGGCATTTCGCTCGGCAAAATCATGCCCAAGGTTTTTGGCGACATCCAAGTCTCGATTCCGGGAGCATTTTGGGGAGACATCCTCGCTTTCGTCACGATTGGTGCAGCGTTCATTTTCTTTCTGCTGCGCGCCATCGGCCAGCATTCGCTTTATCCCAACCGCGACCCACGCATTCTGGAGTCCGCTAACATTTCCAACTGATTCATTTTTTCACCCGCACATGGAACCAACACGCGACAATCCGATCATGCGCTTCACCAGCTTCTGGTGGGCACTCGGCGCATTCTTAATCTTCGCGCTTCTGCTTGCGGTAATCATGCTATTCAACCGCAAAAACCCTCAGTCACTCGAAGATGCGGCCGCCATTCCGCGCTACGAAATGAAGGCAAAAGTAGAAGCCGCGCAGGCCGCAAGTTTGCCACAGGAAGCGATCAATGCAGCAATTCCAGTCGTTGCCGCAAAACTCTCGACGTCAAAGCCCGTAGCCGTTCAGAAACCCGAGCAAATCGTGCCAGGTTCCAAGACCGCTCTGGAGTTAGCCGCCGCGCCGGCAGTGGATACTACAGCCATGGATGCCGCCGTAGCCGCTGATGAACCCATCGATCCCGCAGTGATGGCCATCGGAAAAGTTCAGTTCATGGTTTGTGCCGCTTGCCATGGTCAAAATGGCGAAGGTGGTCCAGCAGGTCCACCGCTAGCAGGTTCAGAATGGGTAACGGGACCAATTTCCAATTTGATCCGCATCCAGCTTCGAGGACTCCGTGGGCCAATTAAGGTCAAAGGCGTCGAATACAATTTCCCTGCTGGAATGGCACCGATGGCCTATCAAGACGATGTACAAATCGCTGCCGTGCTGACCTACGTTCGGAATACCCTAGGCAACAAAGCATCCGCAGTAAAACCCGAGCAGGTAGCTGCACTCAGGAGCGAAGTTGGCAAACCACAACTCACGGTGGAAGAACTCACGCAGCCTTGATCATTGCTTTAATTCCCACCTTCAAATGATGTCCTCTAACACTTCCACCACCTTCGATCAGGACGCCATGTTGCGCGCGGAGATCGACCGCTCGCTGCGCCATCCGGTGATGTTTTTCCTGACCAGTGGCGCGTTTTGGCTGGCGGTGTCCATCTTCCTCGGAGTAATCGCCTCCACAAAAGTGCATAGCCCGGGTTTTCTTTCGTCATGCTCGTGGTTGACTTATGGACGGGTTTTCCCAGCACACGTGAACGCACTGATCTATGGATGGGGCATGCAGGCAGCCTTCGCGATCATTATCTGGTTGATGGCTCGACTGTCGCGCAAGCACTGCACGATGGCTGGGACCATCCTCACCGCAGGACATGTATGGAATCTCGGAGTGGGCCTCGGTGTCGTCGGCATTCTATTGGGCCACGGCACTGGAATGGCATGGATGGAATTCCCTTCGTTTGCTTGGCCGGTGCTTTTGCTCAGCTACTTCGTGATCGTCGTTGGCTCGTTCATTCAGTATCGAGTGCAACCTGAGGGACATGTTTACATTTCACAATGGTATCTTCTGGCTGCCATTCTTTGGTTCCCGTGGATTTTCGTGACCGCAAATGTGTTGCTGCACGGCGCTGCCGGTCATCCGGTCATGGCATTCGGAATCAACTCATGGTTTCGCTCGGCGCTGATCTTCCTCTTTTTCACTCCAGTGGCTCTCGGTGCCGCATATTATCTAGCTCCGAAAGTTTCTGGCCGTCCGGTTTACAGCTACTCGCTGGCGAAATTCGGTTTTTGGACACTCGCAGTCGTTGCTCCATGGGCCGGAATGCAAAAACTCGCTGGGGCACCGATTCCTTACTTTTTGCCATACGTGGGTGCAGCAGCAACTGCTTTGTTGTTCGTGCCGACATGTGCTGCTGCGGTCAATACACTGCGCACGATGCTCGCCAATCCTGAGACGCTTTCCGCAAGTCCCTCGTTACGTTTCACCGCTGCGGGAATGGCTGGATTGATCGTGCTAGCATTTTCTGCCGTCATTCTCAATCTGCCCGGCTCATCTCTGAAGCTGACTCAATTCTCGCTGTCTGGATACGGTTTTGAAATTCTTGCCATTTATGGATTTTTCACCTTCGTGATGTTCGGCGCGGCTTACTTCATCGTTCCCCGCGTCACTCGCCGTGAGTGGATCTCACGGCGCTTGATCAAACTGCATTTTCTATTCTCCGTTTATGGAATCGTCACGGTTGCATTGGTTGCAATTTTTGGTGGGCTGCAACAAGGCATGGGTCAGGAAGACTGGCAGCAAACATCGTGGATCGAGGGTGCTGGAAAACGAGCGTTTCCTTATGCCGTGGCGATCACATTTTCATGGTGCCTGATCCTATTTTCGAACTTTTTCTTTCTGATCCATCTAGTCCTCATGTGGTTGGGACTCGGTCGCCGCAGCACCCATCCCACCTTGTTTGTTCACAGTCACAGCTCCAGCCCTCATGGTGAGGAAGGTGATATCGACAACGCCGGATCTGGACACGCCACTGCCCACTGAATCGGAACTCCGAAACCAAAATTTTATCTTACAGATTTTTGCCCCATGAGTCTCCGCAATTTCATTTTCTGCCTAGCGATCAGCTTCGGAATCGCATGGCTCGCCGTCATCGTGATCCCGTATATGAAAATGCGCGATCTCGCTCCGATGGAATTTTCAGAAGCGACCGATGGAAAAACGGGGGTTTATATCCCAAAACGCACGGGGCGCTTGACCAATGGAGCTGAAGTTTATGCTGAAAACGGCTGCTACCTTTGCCACACCCAAGTGATTCGTCCGACATACGTTGGCAACGATCTGTATCGTTCCGACTGGGCGGGCCAAAAAGAAGACCCAGTGCGAGGCGACACTCGACGCGAAACGAATGTCTATGACTTCGAGGGTGAAACCTACGCACAAATCGGCCTCACACGAATGGGTCCAGATCTTTCCAACTTCGGAAGACGCATGGAAACTCTCCGTGCCACCGGCGTGGACCCAGAGCAGTGGCTCTTTCAGCGTCTCTACAATCCAAGAACGATCACCGAACTCTGGAACTCGACCTGTCCGCCACTCCCGTTCTTTTTTGAGAAGCGCCAAGTGAAGGGAAGCTCATCACCAGATGCACTGCCTATCGCTATCGACGACGGTTACGAACTAGTGCCGGGGTCTGACGCACGAGCACTGGTGTCATATCTACTCTCACTCAAGAAGGATCACAAAGTTC
Source organism: Akkermansiaceae bacterium (assembly GCA_041740475.1). Classification (GTDB taxonomy): domain Bacteria; phylum Verrucomicrobiota; class Verrucomicrobiia; order Verrucomicrobiales; family Akkermansiaceae; genus Luteolibacter. The sequence continues at coordinate 13,494 of JBGSLX010000083.1, forward strand.
CTGCTGTCTTGGATTTTTCCCCACCGAAAAAAGACAGCGAGGGTTGAATTATCGTCCTTTCCACACATCTTCCAACATGTCTCCACTGAACCAGAAGCCTGATCTTGATGACTCAATCAACGTGAGCGAGGCCCATGCTCGCTTGACTCGTGAGGCAGCAGCATGCGTTCGTGAAAATCGGATCACTACCAACGGCTCAGAACCGATTTCTTTGTGGCTGCTTGGTGTGTGCGGAATCGTAGCAGTGGTCGCAGGTGGCATTCTCGGTGGAGCTGGAAAAATGCCGGGATACAACGCGATGTTTCGTGAGGGTTACGTGCGCACCCCGCCTCCGGGAGTGGAGGAAAGTGGACCGCAACCGAAGGAGGCTCTCGCAGCTTACATGGCAAAAGGCTCTCGAATCTATTCCGTAAAATGCAACGGTTGTCACGGTCCAGATGCGAAAGGCGACGGTGCCAACTTCCCTTCCCTAGCAGGTTCTGAATGGGTGAACGGTGAGACAGATCGTTTCGCCATGATCATTATCAACGGCTTAGTCGGCCCGATCAGCACTGGCAAAACATACGGTGGCGCAGGCGGAATGGCCGCACAAGGTGCAGGTCTGAGCGCTGAAGACCTTGCTGGTGTGATGACATACGTTCGCAACAATTTCGGAAACTCCACTGGCGATGTCGTCACCGTGGAAATGGCCAAGGCCGCTTTTGAAATCTCCGCAGCAAGGTCCAAAACGGGGCAACAGTCCACGAAACAAGAACTCGATGCGGCTCATGCAAAAATGTTACCTGGTGATTCTCTTGACCCCATGACACTGGTCGATCCCCTCACCTTGATCCCCGTGGCGAGTGCCGCCCCTTAATTTCCCCCTACATCCCATAATTGGGGAATAAAATGATGACTTTACCAACTACCAAGGCTCACGATTCATCACCCCAGCTTTCAAAACACTAATTTTTCACAATGATCTCAAACCAGTGAAGCCGACCACGCATTTTTTGCTATTCGCTTTCTCTATTTTGGATTAACTACCCGCCGCATGCCGGAATTATGAGCTCTCACGCTACCCATCACGACGATCACCATCACAATCCCGGGTTTCTCCGGAAATACGTTTTTTCCACGGATCACAAAATGATCGGGATTCAATATGGCATCACCGCGCTGCTATTTTTGGCTTTTGGTTTCTACCTAATGATGGTGATGCGGTGGAGCATCGCATATCCGCACCAGCCGTTGCCTGAATGGATGAGTTGGATTTTTACCGATACTTGGAAAGCTCGTTGGTTGTCGGATGGCAAGGTGACAGGTGAGACGTACAATATGTTTGGGGCAATGCATGGAACCATCATGGTGTTCCTCGGGATCGTGCCACTTGGCTTCGGTGCCTTTGGTAACTATGTCACCCCGCTTCAAATCGGCGCGCCCGACATGGCTTTTCCAAAACTCAACATGATGAGCTATTGGATCTATTTAGCGGGTGGCTTGGTGATGTGCGCCTCTTTTTTCATGGAATCCGGCGCCGCTAAGTCTGGGTGGACGAATTATTCACCTCTCGCTGGTTTCGCCGATGGCCAAATTGTCAACCAATGGCTAGCAGGTCAAACTCAGTGGCTCATCGGTTTGGTGCTTCTGATCACTTCTTCTCTTTTAGGTTCAGTGAATTTCATCACGACCATTATCAACCTGCGCGCACGCGGCCTCACTTGGATGAGAATGCCATTTTTGGTCTGGGCGATGTTGGTCACCGCTTTCCTGTTACTACTCGCATTCCCTCCGCTTGAGGCCGCTGGAATCATGCAATTGATGGATCGTGTGGCTCATTCTTCGTTTTTCTTGCCATCTGGACTCTTCACGAAAACTGAAGGACTCGCCGACCTTTCCGGTGGTGGATCCCCTCTTCTGTTCCAGCACTTGTTCTGGTTCCTTGGCCACCCCGAAGTGTACGTCCTGTTGTTGCCCGCTATCGCTTGCGTGGCGGAAATCATTCCAGTAAACACCCGGAAACCGCTCTGGGGTTACAAATCCATGGTTTACTCAGTTCTCGTTCTTGGCTTCCTCTCATTCGTGGTCTGGGCGCACCACATGTATATGACCGGAATGGGTGCTGCCGTTTCGACGTTTTTCCAGACAACCACCGTTCTCATCTCCATTCCATCGGTGGTGATCATCACGGCATTGCTGATATCGCTCTGGGGAGGATCGATTCGTTTCACCCCGCCGATGATGTGGGCCTGCGCGTTCATTCCCATGTTCGGAATTGGTGGACTCACGGGCTTGCCTTTGGCCTTCAACCTCGCTGGACTTCACTTGCACGATACATATTACGTAATCGGTCATTTCCATTATGTCGTAGCACCAGGTATTCTCTTCGGCTTCTTCGCTGGGATTCTCCACTGGTATCCAAAAATAACTGGGCGCTACATGAGTGCGTGGCTCAATCAAATCCACTTCTGGCCTAGTTTGATCTGCATGAATATCATCTTTTTCCCGATGCTTCTGCAGGGTATGGCTGGGATGCACCGCCGCTGGTATAACGGTGGTGATGGCTATCTCGACAAAGCCACTGCGGCTACGGCTGACGGCACAAATATCTTTGCCAACACCGTAGCTCAAAACATCGATATGAACATTTGGATGTCGATGGGTGCTTGGACTTTGGCATTATTTCAAATTCCATTTATTATTAACTTATTCATCTCCTGGAAAACGGGTCGCAAAGTCGAGAATGATAATCCATGGAATGCGACCACTCTGGAATGGGCCACGCCGACACCTCCTGGACACGGGAATTTTACCACCGAACCTGTTGTTTACCGCGGACCATACGAATACAGCCGCCCTGACCATGCGGAAGATTTCATTCCGCAGTGGGAACCGCCTGTGAAGTCCAACACCGAACACTGACTCCGGTTTTTTTTAAAATCTGAAAACCGATAGCATAACCAAGCAATCTCTCATCAATGGAAATCCCCTACGTCGTCACACCCCGCAAGGACACTGGTCTCTTCAACTCGAAAATTGCGATCTGGTTGTTCCTAGCTTCCGAAGTCATGCTCTTCGGCGGGTTTTTCTCAGCCTATGTCTTCCTGCGGCTTGGAGCGGATTTCCCATGGCCTGAGCGAACACTTCCCGTGCTTCCCGGCCTCATCAATACCTTCGTACTAATCGGTTCTTCGATCACTGTGGTTTTTGCTTGGGCTGCTTTGAAAATGCGCAAGTGGCGGCAGTTTCAAATTTATATGAGCATCACGATTGCTTGTGCAGCTCTTTTCATGGTCTTCAAAGGCATCGAGTACTCAGTCAAGTTTCACCACCAAGCGGTTCGACTCAATGACTTTACAGTCGTTGAAGGACATTTGGCTTATGAAAAAGAAGATGATGAGTATGTGCTCAATCACCACGGACATAAAGTAGAAGAGAATCAAATACGCATCGAGACAAGCGGATTGACCTTTAGTACGGTTCGTTTCCACAAGCCATGGGTTGAAGATCTGCTCAGTCAAGCGGAGCACCGTAATGCAAAGATATTACTTGCTGAGGATGTCACAGCTCGCGTCGAACGCGGTGGTAGCCAAGACACAGTCATCGCAAAAGCTGGCGAGCCACTAACCGTCGAATTGTTATCTCAAATTCGTAATGCCCATCTCAAATCCCGATCAAACAACAGCTCATTGCGCACCGCATCACTACGAGACGAGTGGAAGAAAGCGAAGGCCGAAAATCCCGACAAACGCGGCTGGCAAATTTCTTCACAAGTGGATGTGGACACTAAGGCTCTCGAGGAATCAGGAAACTTGCTCACAGAAATCAGCACTGTCCGGTTCAATGTCGTACCACCTACTCGGCTGGAATTTAGCCCACGCGATATTAAGGAAAATGAGAGCCAATCACGACTCCGCGATGATACAGTAATCGATGGTAAACTTCTTGAAAGCCCAATGGGTTTCCATTTTGTTGATGCGATTGACTTTCGTCATCTCGCCATGAAGTCCGTCGAAAAAGGGCTTGATCCATTAGCAGCAGTTGAAAATTCATGGCTCGTTCAAAATCACAAGTTCGCACGAGATGCGTGGGAGTGGAACAAGCAGCAGGTCGCCAAACTTGAAAAGGAGCTAGAAGAAAATTACGGCATCGACAAAGCCACTGGTAAACCGAATCGGGAACCCACTGCGAAAGAACGCTATCGCATCGACTGGAGAGATTTTGTCGCCATGAGTGAAGATGCCAATCGTGGCGAAGGAACCATAGCACTCAAAGAGGAGTTCATGGGGCCAGATTACAAAGCACGCGAAGCTGCCGGGACCTTTCCCACACATTTTGAATTGCCACGCGAACAGGTTCGCTTTGCATCAAAATTCACTCCCGCTTGGAATACTTACTACGCGACTTATTTCACGATCACAGGCCTTCATGGTTTGCACGTCATTGGCGGAGCACTTGTGCTTGGCTACTACCTGCTGTTCGGACGAAAAATGTATGACAGCAATCCCGAGTGGCTCGCAAATCGGGTCGAAGTCGGTGGTCTATTCTGGCACTTCGTGGATCTTGTCTGGATCTTTGTTTTTCCCATATTTTATCTGATGTGACTCAGTTCATCTCGTATTCAAATCACTCATACCACTATTTCAATCATGGCTGATAACGCAGAAGAAGTTCGCAAATCCATCCGCACCTATATGATCATCGGGGCGGCATTATTCGTAGGCACTATTCTTACGGTCGCAGTCGCCACAGTTCCAGCGTTGGATATTGGTCACCATGGTTTTGATAAATGGGACGCAATTCTGGGACTGGCCATTGCTGCGACAAAAGCGAGTTTGGTTGCGGCAGTTTTTATGCATCTCAACCACGAAAAGAAGGCAGTTTATTGGATTTTTGGCTCAGGCATCGTTTTTGCAATTGCACTATTTGGCCTCACTGCCCTCGCAAAGATAGATCCAATTCATGATCCATTGTTTTATGGTAATATGACATCAACACCTGCTGCACTTACCTCACCTTCACTTCGCTAAGCCACTCACATCGTTTTTGTTATGTCACTCAAAGGATTCCACATTGTTTTTGTTTCGGTGAGTTTGTTGCTATTCGCTTTTCTAGTCCTATGGGGTTTCGTGATTTCGCCCGAAAAATCAGCACTATCCACCGCAATTGGATATGTAGGCATTCTGGGTGTATTGCTTCTCCCGTTTTATGGTGTTTACTTCTGGCGTAAAGCCAACCGCATCCATTTATAAATCATCCTACAATATCATAAATCATGAACTCACTATCTATGCTCGCCTGTTCAACCTGCCGTGTTTCGATGATCGAAGGTGGCGGTGACGCTGCCGGATGGTCGATCTTCTTTCTTTTGGTAGTAATCTTGGCAATGCTATCTTCAATTGGGGTTTTTATGTTCCGGCTGGCCCAACGTGAGAAAGCATACTTCGATCCTTCTCTATCCGACGATTATCGCCCATCAGACACCTGATAAATCGCATTAACACTCATGAGTCCTTCCAAATTACTCGGCATACCGGAAAGTTTCTCAGCCCACGGCGGCCAAGTGGATCACCTGCTAGATGTGGTTCACTGGTTCATGATTGCGCTCTTCGTTGGCTGGACGATTTTCTTCTTTTACTGCATTTTCCGCTTCCGTCAAAAGAGCAGTCCAAAAGCATCTTACACGGGTGTGAAGAGCCATTTATCCAGTCACCTAGAAGTCGGGGTGGTCATCATCGAAGCTGTCCTTTTACTCGGTTTCGCATTTCCACTGTGGGCTGAACGTGTGGATAGCTGGAAAGAAGTGCAAAAGCTGGATCCGATGCGGGTTCGGGTTGTCGGCTGGCAATTTGGTTGGACCTATCATTATGCTGGTGCCGATGGCAAATTCGGTCGCGTCGATTCTGCGTTGATGAGTGGCGTAGGTGATATTGGTCTCGATCTCAAGGACCCCAATGCTTTGGACGATTTCACTAGCCCGATCCTCAAGCTTCCAGTCAATCGTGCGGTCGTGCTTAACATTACATCCACTGATGTCATCCACAATCACAGCATTGTGCCCATGCGCATCCAGCAGGATGCCATTCCCGGCCGTGAGATTCCAATGTGGTTCACTCCTACCAAACCCTTGGAAACGCTGGTCGTTTGTGGCCAACTCTGCGGTGAAAACCATGCAAATATGTCAGGCACTCTAGAAGTAGTCACGACGGATGACTTTGAAACGTGGTTTCAGGGCCAAACTAAGGCTAAGCTTGAGGCTAACAGCAAGTAATTCGCTTCTGTGCTTTCCAAAGCTTCATGGCTCCAACTGACTCCGCTCTTGTGGATCATTCAGGGTCGGGTATGAATCCCGTTCCTCTGGCATGTATCTGCTGAAAAAAGTCATTCAAATTCGGGAAAATTCCAACCCGGATCACGAAAAGCCGTTTCTCGATCACTTAGAGGATTTGCGGGTGATGGTCACCCGTATTGCGATCACATTGATGATCTCAGTTTTGATCTGCTTTTCGTTCCAAAAGCAGTTAATGGAAATACTTCGGCGCCCAGTCGAACAAGTCTGGATCACACAACTGGAAGCTAAACTGCCGCCCAGTGACAGTAACGCAACTTTACCGCTTAGCGTGGATGTTTGGGAAAATGCCAAGACCATGGAACGCGCCGCAGCCGGACTGGATGCAAAAACTCGCGACCTATTTTATCAATGCAGTAATCCAGATCTCGCGTTTCATGCCAAATCGGTAGCTTTTCTTCGGGCCGCGCTGTTGCTGCCTGAAGATCAACGCAAGACGTTTATTAAATCATTAGACGCACCAGATTCCCTTAAAGTCCAAGTTGAGGCACTTTTGATTAAAGCGCCAAGCCCGGACATCGACGCGCGCGGAAACCTTAGACTCATGTCGGCTCTCAGACCTACTGAGACCTTTATGCTTTCGATGAAGCTGTCCTTTTTCGCAGGCATTATTTTAGCGTTTCCGCTACTTCTGCTATATATACTTCAGTTTGTTCTGCCTGGATTACACGCCAATGAAAAGCGTGTGCTGTGGCCTGCGATGTTTGTGGGTTTCGGCTTATTTTTATCAGGCGTGTGCTTTGCTTACTATGTGGTTCTGCCGCGTGCCCTAATGTTCTTTTATGAATGGAGCGGCAGTCTTGGCGTTTCAAACGACTGGCGCATCGGTGAATATATATCCTTCGCGACACAGTTCACATTGCTCTTCGGTCTTTCCTTTGAGCTACCAGTAATCGTGATGGTCCTGGTGAAACTCGGGATCCTGAGTTACGAGACTATGTCTAAAACGCGTTCTTATGCCGTTCTGGGAATCTTTGTGACTGCCGCCGTGCTCACGCCCACGCCGGACGCTCTCACACTGATACTGATGGCCCTGCCTATGCTGGTTCTTTACGAGCTCTGCATCTGGCTCGCGTGGTTTGATCGTCGAAAAAACCGTGTCGCGGAAGAAACAGAAGCCAGAGAAAGTGAAGAACGTTTGCTTGCCGATGGTTCCATCAGTTCAAATATACCCAACGATCACGGAGACGATGGCTGGTGTGATGAATATCCAGAGCTACAGGGTGATGACGATCCATACGTCGATAAAACGCCGGATGAAACAGCTCTTAAGGACACCGACGCAGAACAACCCAAGTCCGAAGACAAAGCCTAATCATCCGATGCAGTCGCGTGAACCTCGCTATGAACCCAGCGCTCGCTCGCCTTTTGCTGGATGCACTATTCTTATTGCAGCGCTGTTAGTGATGGTCTTCTTGATCGGCTTTTCAGTCTTCAGTTTGTTTCGACAGTTCAACGAAATTGCGAAATTCACACATGAGCAACCGAAGCCGCTTCTCGTCTCACTCATCGAGAATCAGGAAAAATCTCTGAATGATCTGGCAGTGCGCTTGGAAGATTTCCGCCAGTCTCTTGCGGGCGACAATGAAGCGATTCTATCCATCACTCCAGACGATATCAATCTCGCGATCGCTGCATATGAGCCTTTTAAGGATCTTCGCGGCACTTTCCGCGTCATCAGCGCAGAGTCGAACGTTTTACAGATCGATATATCTTTTCCAATCAACGGGAAACCCAGACTCGCTCGCAAGGATGAGGTCGGGTGGATCACTTCCGACTCACGTTATCTCAACGCGACCATGCTTGCGCGTCCGAGTTTGCTGAATCGAGAAATGGTACTCATCATTGAAGATATTAAAGTCACCGACGCATCTGTGCCACGTGAATTCATCGAACAAATGTCTCCATATCGAATCGCCGAACGCTACGCCACTCACCCGATTCTCGGGCCTGCAATGGCACAACTGAGCGCGGTGGAAATTGCGAATGGAACCCTCAATCTCAGCCGAAAGCCCGGCGAACTGCCAGCAGATGTCATCACAAATAAACAAGTGGATGCCGCAAGTAAGAATCTATTCATGTTTTTTGGTATCGCGGCATGTTTGTTTCTTCTATTTGCAAGCGCGGTGATATTCATCGGTCTTCGCAATCAACGTGCGAAAACACATGAGTGACATATTTTAAATCGATCTCATTACTTGAAGTTTCATCTTCCATCCATCGCAACGAAACCATCATTGAATGTTAGAAGATGATTTTACCTATGTCCTTCGAAAGGCGCTCGTCGGGCACCAGCTACATCCCGCACAGGTGGCCATAAGGGCCGGGATTCCAGAGGATTCAGTCCAATCATTTTTAACCGGAGATTTTAGTGCTGAAACTGCTCGCAAACTCGCTCGTGTCCTGCATCTCAACCCTGATGCTTATGCTGCGCATCAAGACTATATTCCTCGACCTATCGTATTGCCACAAATTCGGCAGCTCAATCTACCTTTCGGAAACGAGCAAGTAAATTCTTGGTATGTGAAGGTTGGCGATGAAGCCATTTTGTTCGATACCGGTTATACCTCATCCGACCTTAGCATGGCTTTGGAGACGATAGGACTACCATTACCGGAACGCGCCTTCATCACTCACAGCCACCGCGATCATATTGGAGCGGTCAATCATTTGCAGCTCTCTCGGGTGCCGATGCATGCGATGAACATAGAATCTACGATTCAAATGATTTCTGGTGACACTGTGGTTTGGAAAACACTTAGCATTCGAGCCCTCGATCTATCAGGACACTGCACGCCAGCACTTGGCTTTGTAGTAGATGGATTGGAAGCTCCCGTTTTGGTGACTGGTGATGCATTGTTTGCTGGCTCGATCGGTGGTTGCGGTTCGCCCGGCCTCTATCAGACAGCACTCAAAAATCTACGTCAGGCAGTTGCATTACTCCCAGACACTACAGTCCTATTACCCGGTCACGGGCCACCCACCACGCTTGGCGAAGAGCGTCACTCAAATCCCTTCCTTTGAATCCTTCATGAGACGGTCTTTGAATGAGCTAACATTGAAACGTCAAATGATTCTCGAATTATTGTCGAATGATTAACTCGCAGAAATCAGCGTTTCAATTGCACATTCGTGAAAACTCTTACTTCAATCCCTTGTTTCGGTGGGGATATTTCTTCACCCCATTCCGTTTTTTGCTGCACAAGTTAAGCCATTGTGGGATGGCTTCGAGTTGACTTCATTTCTTTAGAAATCGCGTCGAGCAGAGCCGATTTGTTAAACGGCTTGCAGAGAGTTTGATCGGCACCAATGGTTTTTGCGAGGGCGAGATAACTTCGGTTGCCACTGTCCCATCCACCGGACATGGCAATAATGCGTGTGTCCTGATGACTTGCGCGGAGCGCGAGGATAGTTTCGATACCATCCATATCTTTCATCATTAGATCCATCAGGACCAAATGAAAATGAGTGCTTGAAGTATGTTCTATTGCCTCAATGCCATCCGAAGCGAATGTGACTTCGTATCCTTCAGAGGAGAGAATGAGGCCGATAACAGCCCGAATGGCCTCGTCATCATCCACAACGAGAATTTTGATTGGCGGAATCATGATAGTTACTAGATTCTTTTATTTGCAATTAGACCTTCTAGGATCGCAAAGAAATTGGTTTAACCTTACTGTAAACATTCTTCAAGAGATCGTCTTAACATGATCACGTAGATCACAGTCGTGAAAGATATTTGGTTCTTAATTTCTAGTCGATAATGGGCATTCCACGCGTAGATGCAGCGACGAAGACGTTTCATGAAGAGCCCTCGTTACAAGGCGTTGGAGTTCTCGGCCTGCGCGTGCCTCACTGGAGCGCAATCCGAACTCGCCAACGATAAAGGGCAGATTTTCCGAGGCTCCAAATCCTCGAATGATTCCCAACGCAGCACGACAGGGCGTCACGGCAGAATTGGGAGGAGTTCGCTTTTCCGGTGCGATCTAGGGGGAAGCCAAGACCATTTCTTCTGTGAATTTTACCTTCGTATCGGCTGGTCACAGCAAGCGTGGCTGAGAACGGCAACATCTCCTTGACTATTGATAATCAGCGTGCTGTAAGGTTACAGATTATCAAGCAGGTTTTCGAGGCATCGTCCCATTTGCCGGAAAACTTCTATCAAACCCTTTTCGTGAGAGCCTTTAGATGCCTCGATTTCACCCTGCAACCTCATAAAGTTCTGAAACCATCTGCGCCAACCACACTCACTGAGCAAAGAATCGCTGCCTTAGCGGGAATTTTGAACTCGATTGAGCAGGAACTCAAGGACCTGACCGGCGGGCAGATAGACTTAACCACAGTTGAGGATGGCGTGCCTTTCTTGCTGCGGGATGCTCAGGAAAGGCTGGGACTGCAAGAGTCAACGCGACGACAGGCCGCTGAAATGCAGATGGCCATCCTTAATGCCCTGCCAGCACAAATCGCGCTACTGGATTCGCAGGGAGTGGTATTGGCGGTTAATGAGTCATGGCGACAATACGCCACGGCCAATGCGATGCAGCGCGAAGACTTCTTTGTGGGACGAAATTATCTCAATGTTTGCGACAGTGCCGAAGGTGAATGTGCTCAGGAGTCACATGCGGCGGCGCAGGGCATCCGCGCGGTGTTAGCAGGCAGGAGGAAGGAGTTTACGCTGGAGTATCCCTGCCATACACCCAGTGAGAAGCGTTGGTTCCGGCTAATGGTCACCCCTTTGAATGAAGGGCATCAGGCTGGCGTGGTGGTGATGCACGTGAATGTCACTGAGCGTTTGCGGGCGGAGGAAATTCTGCGAGAGAATCAGCAGCGCTTGGAAAGAGAGGCGGCGCGTCTGCACGAATCTCAGTTGGTGGCCAGCATCGGTAGTTGGGAAACCGATTTATCAACGCTTGAAGTGGTCTGGACCGAACAAACCCATCGGATCTTTGAAACATCTCCCGATCATTTCATTCCGAGCCATCAGCCAATTCTTGATCACGTTCATCCGGATGATCGTGCGGAGGTAAACGAGATCTTTCTTCAATCTATCAACCAAGCAGGATCGTTTGCCTTAGAGCACCGGCTGTTGATGCCAGACGGGCGGATCAAGTTCGTTGACGAGCGCTGGCGTATTTTTCATGATGAAAAGGGTAGGCCATTTCGCGCACTTGGAACTTGCCAAGACATTACGGAGCGCAAACAGGCGGCAGATTCTCTCGCCCAAGGTCAGATGCTTCTTCGATTCGCTGGCCAAGCCGCTCGTCTGGGTGGGTGGTCCCTAACAATACCTGACAATCAACTTACGTGGTCGGATGAAATTTGCCTGATTCACGACATGCCAGTTGGCAGCGTGCCGACCTTGGAGGAGGCAATCATGTTTTACTCACCAGAGCATCGGGATGAAGTCGCCCGTCTCCTGAAGCTCTGCGTGGAGGAAGGCAAGCCCTTTGATTTTGAAATGGAGCTTGTCACAGCCCGGCAGCGGCGCATTTGGGTACGGGCCATCGGCGAGGCCATGCGGGACGAGAAGGGGCGGATCTACCGGCTTCAAGGAGCGTTTCAGGACATCTCCCGGCAAAAAGCTGCGGAAGAAGCCGCACGTTGCGCAGGAGAACGCTTGCTAGACACGGTAGAAAGCATCACCGATGGATTTTTTACCCTAGATCGAGAGTGGCACTTCACTTATGTCAATGCGGAGGCAGAACGCTTGTTGGAATGCCCTCGGGACAGCTTGCTTGGCTTCACGATTTGGGAGGCTTTTCCGCCAGTGGTGGGCATGGTGTTTGAGCGGGAGTATCGGTGGGCGATGGCTGAGAACCGGACCACTACCTTTGAGGAATTCTATCCGCCTCTCGACATGTGGATTGAGGTGAAGGCCTACCCCTCTGCCGAGGGGCTGGCGGTTTACTTCCGCGATGTGAGCGAGCGCCACCATACCCTCACCGCACTGCGGGCCAGCGAGGCAAGCCTGATACGAGCCCAGAGCATTGCACGGATCGGGAACTGGGATTGGGATATTGTGTCGGATGAGCTGTATTGGTCCGCGCAAGTTTTCCAATTGTTTGGCTTGGATCCCGACACGCCAGAAACAACATATAAGAGATTTCTAAACAGTTTACATCCAGAGGATCGGGAGCAAACCCATCAGGCCGTGATGGCGTCCGTGGCCGGAACCGCTACTTACAATGTCGAGCATCGTGTTCAGTGGCCGGATGGCTCGGTGCGTGTGATGCACGAGCAAGGTGTGGTAATCCGCGATGCCGATGGCAAGGCGCTGAAGATGACCGGCACTGTGCAGGACATTACTGAGCGCAAACTCACGGAGATGGCACTCGCGCAAAAAACCCGAGCCCTCACTTTGTTGATCCGCTGCAATGAAGCTCTGATTCGCTCCGAGACGGAAATGGAACTCCTGACAGGCATCTGCCAGACCGCCGTTGACGTTGGCGGTTTCCCACTGGCCTGGGTCGGCTACGCGTTGGATGACCCTAGCAAGACCGTGATGCCGCAGGCGTACGCGGGTGTTGAGGACGGATACCTTGCAAAAGCCACCATCTCGTGGGACGCAAACAGGCCCACCGGCCAAGGTCCTGCGGGCAAGACCATCCGTGGCGGCGTGCCAACGGTCGTGCCAAATCTGGAGATTGATGAAAATTTTCAGCCTTGGTTGGAAGCCCTACGGGCACGCGGCTTTAGGGGCGTGATCTCGTTGCCGCTCAAAGATGCGTCTCGCACGTTTGGCGTGCTCATTCTCTATCTGCCGGAAGTGCGCCATCCACAGCCGGATGAACTGCACGTGCTCCAAGAGTTGGCCGACGACATGGCATTTGGCATCGTCAATATCCGTGATCGACACACCCGGCAGCGCATACACACCGCTTTGGTGAATGTAGCAACCGCAGTTTCCGCCACCACGGGCATCCAATTCTTCGAAAAATTGGCAGACAACATGGCCCAGACACTCGGAGCTCAGGCCAGTTTTGTGGCGCAGTGTGTGCCCGGCGTTCCATTGAGAGCGCGCACCATCGCCGCCGTGGTGGATGGGCAGCCTGTGGGCAGCTTCGATTACGTGCTCGAGGGCACTCCGTGTGAAAATCTGATTGACTCCGACACCTGCATCATCAGCGCGGAGGTGGCCCAGCAATTTCCCAGCGCACCCAGACTGGCAGCTCTAGGTGCCCAAAGCTACGTGGGTCGGCGGCTTGACAGCTCGACCGGAAAGTTTTTAGGCCTCTTGTTCGTGCTATATCGCGAGCCGTTGCGGGAGCCAGATATTGTAGTTGCCACTCTCCAGATCTTCGCGGCGCGCGCGGCGTCGGAACTGGAGCGTCAGGAAACGGATGCACGGGTGCGCGAACAGGCAGCCCTGCTGGACAAGGCAAGGGATGCCATCTTCGTGCGCGATTTGGATCATCACATTCTCTATTGGAATCAAAGTGCCGAGCGGCTCTACGGCTGGAGCGCCGCTGAGGCACTTGGCCGCAGCGTGTTCGAACTGATCCATCGCGAAATCGGTCCCTTCGAAGCGGCCTTAGAACAGGTCATGGCCTCTGGTGAGTGGGCAGGAGAAATGGCGCAGGTCACCAAGGAGGGCAGAGGAGTGATTGTCGAAGGGCATTACTCTCTCGTCTGCGATGAACTCGGAAAACCGCATTCGATTTTGTCGATCAACACAGACATTACCGAGCGCAAAATGATCGAATTACAGAACTTGCGCACCCAGCGCATGGATAGCATTGGCACGCTCGCCGGAGGCATTGCCCACGACCTGAACAACGTGCTAACACCTATCATCATGGGCATCGAGTTGCTCAAGAGTGAGGAGAAATCCCCACAGTGCCTCGATCTGCTTGCGACCATGGAAGGAAGCGCACACCGTGGTGCGGACATGGTCCGGCAGGTGCTTTCCTTCGCCCGTGGAGTGGAAAGTCAGCAGTTGGAAGTGCAGGTTGGACTTTTGATCAAAGAAATCGAGAAGATCGTTCGCGACACCTTCTTCAAAAATATCGAGGTGAGCAGCAGCATCCCGCTGGACTTGTGGTTGGTGCAGGGTGACCCAACGCAACTGCATCAAGTTTTACTCAACCTCTGCGTAAACGCCCGGGATGCCATGCCCTGTGGTGGCATCCTTAAACTTACCGCCAGCAGTATCATGTTCGATGAGCAATATGCCGGAATGAATATCGAGGCCAAGCCCGGACCCCATGTATGCATTGAGGTGGAGGACAGCGGAACCGGAATGCCTCCCGATGTGATTGAGCATATCTTCGAGCCGTTTTTCACCACCAAGAAACTCGGCGAAGGCACAGGTTTGGGGCTTTCCACCAGCATTGCCATCATCAAAAGCCACGGTGGCTTCATACAGACCTACAGTGAAGAAGGAAATGGCACAAGCTTCCGAGTTTATCTCCCCGCTTACACAAAATCTAACAAAGTAGAGTCCAATCTTGCGCCATCTGAGCTGCCGCGCGGCAATGGTGAACTCGTTCTGGTGGTGGACGATGAGCTCGCTGTGAGACAAATCACGCAGCAGACGCTGGAGGCATTCGGTTATCGCGTCGTGGTGGCTTCGGATGGTATCGAGGCCACTTCGATCTACGCCGCGAAATATCAGGAGATCGCAATCGTGCTCACGGACATGATGATGCCGATGATGGATGGGACAAATACAATCCAAGTTCTGATGCGATTGAATCCGCAGGTCCGCATCATCGCCTCCAGTGGCCTGAAAACCAATGCCATGGTCGCCAAGACAACCAGCGCGGGCGTCAAACATTTTCTCCCCAAGCCTTACACCGCGAACGCACTTCTCCAGACCCTGCGTGAGGTATTGGACGTCTAACTTTAAACTGAGAGCACGCTGCATATCGCCGCGCATGCGGCCCGTGCCGCATTGGTTGGTGCGCATCACCAAGACTTCGCATTGAAATACTTGCCAAGTTCCACTGCCGTGCATACATCCTTTCCCCCGGCGGTGAGACAAATGTGGAATCGCCAATCTATGCGTGCTTAGCTCAGTGGTAGAGCACATCCTTCACACGGATGGGGTCGTAGGTTCGAACCCTACAGCGCGCACCAGATCATCTGCATGAG
>JBGSLX010000084.1:0-6632 GCA_041740475.1 Akkermansiaceae bacterium
GCAGGAACCGTTGAAAGCTCGATGGCCGAAACGACCAAATGATGGCCGCGCGGCTGTGCAGTGCGAAACGAAGCGATGGACTCCGAGCTATCCAACAAGGCCAGCAGATCCAGTCGCTGCGAGCCAATGCGGCGTGATGCCTCGCGGGCTTCAAACGGGATGCGCCAAGCGTCGAGTTCGGCATCGATGGCGAGCAATTCGTCGATTTTTCCCTGATTCGCAGCGTGGTGAGCTTTGACGAACATCGGAATCTCGAAGGTCAGCAGCGCGGGCAGGATCTGTTTTTCGAGAAAACGTTCGAGGTCGGTGGGCTGGGTGATCACGCCGGACTCGACCATTTCCTCGAGACCGAACGAGTGCGCGTAAGCTCCGGAAGGATAGGAGCTATCGTTAGCCTGAAGCAGCCAGAGTGTGGGATCGGCGGGCATTTAGGTGTGAGGAACGGCTTTCATCGGCGTAAAAAGCACCGTGGGCTCGGTGAATGGCCATGCTTCCCGGCGAAGTAGATTTTCCATCGCTTCGTCGTGCAGGACGAGGATGGCATCGTCGGTGATTTGTGCAGGCATGTGGAGATTTCCGGTTTTCCAAGCGATGAGCGCGGCCTGCGCGGGAGATTCATATGGGATGCGGTAAACGACTTCCGGGATCTGGCGCACGATGTAATCCCGTCCTTCGCTTTGGAAAATCACGCTGCCATCGAGCAGCCGCTCTTCCAGATCAAAGCCGAACTCCGTGCCGTCCTCAGCCACACCGCGCCAACGGCGCTTTAAAAACTGTCGCCGCTCGGCATGCAGCACGACTTGGTGGTCTGGAGATTGTTCGGATGCGCTGAAAAGCATTCGCTGGATGAGGTGCATGCAGATGGATGGATGGGTTCATGTCCATCGTCCGCCGCCATGAGCAGAAGTCATGCCGAATCAAAGTTCACGCGCTCAACACGTAGATTTCTGTGATCGGTCGCGAGCGGACCATGCCGCGATTAAAGCCTTGATGCGGCTTCGGTAACCTTTAGGTAGCAGCGCGGTGAGCGTTCGAAAACGGAGAAGTAGCCAAGCATTGGCGCAGACGGAGTATGAGACATCGTGGGTTCATGGGCCGTTTATGGCGATGATCTGCTTGTCCGTTTTTTTCGTGGATGGGCCGTGGGCGGGATTTCATGGAGTGCTTTTCGGCTTAGCCGGGCTTTTGATGTTGTTGCGGCCGATGGCGATGAATCTGCCACGCCGGGTTTGGATGATGGCGCTTGGATTTTTGGTGCTGAGTAGTGCGAGTTTTCTGCCCGCAGGGTGGTTCGGGATTCCCGAATGGCGACGCCAACTGTCCGATCTCGGGGTGGAAACTGGCGGCTCGGTGGTAATCCAATCTCGCCAAGCGTTTGAAACGCTGGCGTTTTTTGCGCTGATGTTGCTGGTCGTGCTTTGGCTCGCGGGTCAGCGGGCGGCTTCGCAAACATTGCGCTGGTGCACCCTCGCATTCACTTTCGCTGTGGCCGTTTACGCGGTGATTTCAAAGGTAGCGCAGGAGGCAGACATACTCGCCGGGGCGTTGGATGGCGGGAATTTTGGTTTTTTTCCCAACCGCAATCACAGCGCCACGTTTCTTGCGATGGGTGCTATTTGCGGGCTGGGGACCACTTTGCAGGCAGGGCGTGACAAGCGAAGGGTCACGCTGGTTTGTGCGCTCCTTGCCACCGCCGTGATTTTTTGTGCGATCTTTTCGTGGTCGATCAGCCGTGGTGGTGTGGTCCTCGTCTCGCTCGGACTGATCGCATGGTTGATTCTGCTGGGTCGCCGATATTTGGGCCGCAACGGGCTGTGGGCGATCGCGCTCATCCTAATCGCCGTGATCGGCTCATTCGTGATCGTGGAGAGCAGCCTGAAAAGTCGGCTTTCAGATACGATGAACAAGGCCACTGCGGTGGTCGATTTCGACTTAAAGACGAAAGAGGAGGATGCAAAATCTGAGCTTGAAGCGCTCGAACAGCTCGATTTCCGGGTTTCTGTGTATCGTGATGCATTCGATATGATCGCCGCAGCTCCAGTGACGGGTGTGGGAGCAGGACAGTTTCACGACGTTTTTCCGCAATTTCGGAATCGCACCATCGGCGCACAAGATACCCATGCGCATCACCCGGATAGCGATTGGCTGTGGCTCGCGGCGGAGCTTGGCGTGCCAGCGACCTTGGTGCTGTTAGTGCTGTTGGTGCCAGCGGTGATTTGGGTGGTGCTTGCGGTGCTTGATGGTCGCGATCGCGCCTTGCGTGCGGCTTGTTTGGTGGCTGCGCTGCTGGTGCCGCTGCACGGGTGTTTTGATGTTCCGGGGCACCGAATTTCAATCTTATGGGCTGCGGCACTGATGTTTAGCCTCAGCATTCCGGCGCACGTGGGGCAACAAGCGCTGCATCGCTGGCCCTCGCGATTGATGGGTAGCTTGCTGCTTTGTGCCTCATTTTATTTGGTGATCGCCCAGTGGCTTGGTGGTCCGCCACCAGCGAAGACTGCCGCGCAGGTTGCGATCCAAAAGGCCCAAGTGCTCTACAAACAAGATCTCGCCTTGCAGAAAGCCGCCGATGCCAAAGGGCTACCGCACCAGCCAGCTCCCGACGACGATTTGCTCGAACAGGCGCTGAAAATTCTGGATGAGACGAAAGCAGTGGCTCCGCTCAATCGTGAAATTTTGCGCCAAGAGGCGTTTCTCGCGCTGCATTTCAACGACAAAGTGGATCGTGTGGAGCGTGCGCTGGGCGTCGAATGGGTGCTGAATCCCGATTGCATTCTGTCGCCTCTCAGGCAGGGCGAGACTTGGTCGCGGATGGATGCCATGCGTGCGAAACCCTATTTTGCGGAAGCGCTGAGGCGCAGCAAGCGACTTGAGCTGCAAGAACCGTACCACCGCTGGAACTCCGCGAAAGTGCGCGAATCCATCAAACACGTTACCAGTCACCACAGCGAATCGAAGCCGAAGGTGGCGGATGGCGAAAGGCAGTCCGCACGCGCAGATCAGCGACCAAGCACTGTGATTCTCTCGCCGGGATTTCCCTTGGGACATCCCTGAGCCACGAAAAACCTTGCCGCTGAACGGCAATCGGTTGAAGGCTGATGGGGAATTGCAATTGCGATCTCAGCCACTGCTGCAAGATGTTCCGACTCAATTTTACCATCCACTTTCTCAATCCGCTTGTTGTCGGGTGTTTGGTGCTATCGCCGAGTCTGGCTCAACAACTCGATGATCCAATCGCGCAAACATCGCCAAATTCTGAAACGACGGGCCTGGAGATGCTGCAAATTCAACCCGCGATCATCCCGTTCACGATCCGGCCTGAACCATTGATCGATCCCTTTCAGGCACCGTCAAATGAGTCGCTCTCACCTGAATTTCCCCCGCCCGGTGGATTCGAGGACTTTGATGCATTGCCAATTCCTAACGAAGAATCGATTCCACAACGGGCGGATGACGGCCAGTTTTCAGAATATGGCCTCTATGCTGCCGATCCACCGCTGCCGACTCAGAATTTCGGCGCGTTTGGTACTCCCGGATTTTCTTCGCCCTCCGGGTTTGAAGGGGGAGCCAACTGGATGTCACAGGGTGCATTGTTAGGCGAAAGTGTTCGGGATGGCCTGAGTCTGGGGCTCTCGATGTCCGGGACTTACGATTCCAATCCTTCGCAGGGATTTGGCTCAGAAGAAGATTCGGGGCAGGGGGATTTTTCCGCGAATCTCAATGGCTCAGTCTCTTATCAAACGCAGGCCCCGGTGGTGAAATACAAAGTGAACTACTCGGGCGGGTACAATCAATATTTCAGCCAGTCGGACCTCAGCGGATACAACCAAAGTGCCGGAGCTGGAATGACTTATGATCGGGGGCCGCTCAGTCTCGGGCTCAGCGTAGGGCTCGATTTGGGCAGCGGTGCGAACCGCAACTACGCAGCGATCGTCGATGAAACACGGTTCGGTATCGGTCTGAACGCGAGTTACCTCTACAGCCCAAAAACCTCGCTGAATGCGAATTTTTCCACCGGCATCACCAGCGCATCGGGTGGCGAGATTTCGGACACGGGTGCCTACAATTTCGGTGCTTCAGCACTCTGGCGATACTCGCCAAAAACTGAGTTTGGACCGGGCGTCCGCTACTCGATTAGTTCTGGAGACGAAGGTGGCGACCGGACCTCCATCGGGCCGACGCTCGCTTGCAATTACCAATTGGCACGGAAAATTTCGCTGAACTCCGTCATTGGAGCCGATTTTGCCAGCTATGAGGATGGTGAATCGACGGATCCCTCGCTCTTTACCAACGTCGGCCTCAATTATCGCGCTTCGGAGATGTGGGGAATGGATTTATCGCTCTCTCGTGACACTCAAGCCTCGCTCCTGAATGCCGGTCAGTTCGATGAAACCACCGCGCTGCGCATCGGCTACAATCGGAAAATCCGTCGCGTCATTTGGCAAGTTGGCTTCGGTTTGGAAAATCGCAGTGCAGTGGAAAACGATGGCACGTCTAGCAGCCAAGTGGACCGAGAATATTTCACCGCAAACACCTCTTTGGGCATGTCCATTTTCGCGAATACCACCAACGTTTCAGTCGCGCTCCGCTACAGCGACCAGAGCGGTGGGACTGAGGAAAGTTGGGATTCGTTCCAGTTAGGATTCACGATTGGGCGCAGTTTTTGACCATGCAGCGGGTAGCAAGAAATCCTCCCGGCCTCATTTCTCTTGGAATCAGCCGCCTCATGCCGCAACTCTTCCGCGAAACCAGTTTTCTCTCAGCCACATTCACGACTTCCTATGTATCAACTGATTCGACATCTGGCGCTGGTCGCTTTTGCCTGCTTGCAGCTCAGTGCGCAGGTCCAAGACAACACCTATGTGCTCCGCCCGAATGATACGATTCGGTTGGAAGTGTATGGAGAGGCGGACCTGTCGGTCTCGGTGCGCATCCTCAAGACTGGGCATGCCTCGTTTCCGCTTATCGGCTCATTGGAGATCAGCGGTTTGAGTGTGATCGCAGCCGCTGAGAAAATCCGCGAACTCTACGCCAAGGACTACTTGGTCGATCCCAAGCTCACGTTGACCGTTCAAGAATACGCCACCGAGTTCATCTCCGTCATTGGCGCAGTGCGCAACCCTGGCCAGATTGCCATGCCTGTTTCGGGAAACCTCGATCTCGCCGCTGCCATGGCGACTGCGGGCGGCCTGACGGAAGTTGCTGACCCAAACGGCATCCTTCTGGTTCACGCCTCTGGTGAGGCCACGACTTACAGCATTTCATCCATCGTCACCGGTCCCAAAGGCCGCGTGAGGCTCGCAGCCGGGGACCGCATCATCGCCAATCAGAGCACTTTCGTTGGCAAGAAAATCACCAGTCTTGGCCAAGTGGGTCGCCAAGGGCCTCTGGGATTTCCGGTCAGTGGTAACCTTGATTTGATCTCTGCCATCGCAATGGCTGGCGGGCTGACCGAAATGGCCCATCCCAGTAAAATCACCATCAACCGAAAGGGAAAATCCATAGTGGTAGATTACAAGGCCATGACCAAGCGCGGTGATCAACCAGTGATGCTACAGCCCGACGACATCATCATCGTTGCCGAACGACTATTCTGAGATCCATGCGTTTCCCTTTGACCCTTATTTTCACCGATCTATTTGCCCATGACACCACCTCCTCCTTCTGATCTCAGGAATGTGCCTGATTTCCAATCTGAGGATGAGCTCCCAGACAGTGTGCCATCAGGCCGCGATCCACGCCTGAAAACCAAGCGCCTCATTCTGGATCTGCTCAGCCGTTGGTATTGGATCGCGCTTGGGCTCATCATCGGGGTGCTCGCTTCTTCTTACTACCTTTCGAAAGCACCGAAAAAATACAAAACATCGGCCACCTTACTCATCAAGCAGCAGACGTCCGCTGTGCTGAGCCGCGATCAGACCGAAGAAATCGACGTTCGCTCGTCAGAGGGACTCAACACAGTGATCGAGCGCATCCGTCGAGGAAATCTTCTCGAACGCGTCGCCGCTCGGCCTGAGGTCCGCTCGTTGCCCAACTTGATCCCGTCCGAGATCGACTGGCGACCCAAGTTCTACGTGGAGTGGACCGAAAAAGGGGAAACGCCGGAGCCGCCACCCGTGGTGGAAGTGCCAGAACCGAAGCATCTCGCGGGTTGGATCGGCTCTTGGATGACGGTTAACATCCGTGGCCGCACCCGCTTGATCGATATTTCCATCGAACATCGAGTGCCCGAAGCCGCCAGAGTCTTGGCTGATGCTGTCGCCAGTGAATACTTAGCAGAAGTCGCTGGATCTATGAGTGAAGGACGCAGTTCGAAGTCCGATACCTTGCTCAAACAATCGGAGGAAGTCCGTGGAAAGCTCCAAGCCGCCCAAAGCGCGCTCGCCACCTACAATCGCGCTCTCGAACTGCATCGGGTCCTGGAAGCGCAGGAAAATTCCACCGCCCAGCTCGCCCGCCGTTACAAGGAAAAGCACCCGAGATTGATCGCGGCGGTCAGCGAACTTGATGGGCTGAAATCCCGATTCCTCGAAGAGTTCGGCATCGCGCGGCGGGCTTCGGCAGATGAGAGCTATTGGAAAACGGCGGGCCAAGAAATCAAAGCATCCCTAGAAGATCAGGACACTCGGTTG
>JBGSLX010000085.1:0-4446 GCA_041740475.1 Akkermansiaceae bacterium
AACCACCTAGTCTCGCACCTGCCTGCAGCACAAGCGAACCCGCTTGGACGCGGGTTGCGCCGAGATAAGTGTGGGAGACATCGTCCCAAGTGACCTTGCCCGGCCCGGTCTTGCGGACCTTGCCCAAGACGCTGTTGCCGCTGATCAGTCCGGTCATATAGAGATCGCCATTGCCACCACCCGCATTGTGAAGCGTGAGCTCGTGGCCGTTGAGATTGATGGTCCCATCCTGATCCACAGAGCCGTTCCCGGTTACCGAAATGGTCGCATCCAACGCCAACGTGAGGGGCAGGCTGAAGACATGAATGCCACTTGCGGAAGTGAACTCCACGCGATCATTGAGCGTAATGCCATTGCCGCTGAGGTCATAGCCTGTGCCGTCCACAATCATGCTGTTGAAAGTCGTGCCGAGAGGGAAGTTGTTCGAGTTGACCTTTTTTGCGGCGACGGATGGAAACACGAGATCATCTCCCGGCTCTGGTTGGCCGTTGGGGTTCCAGTTGTTCGCAGTCATCCAGTTGTTATCCGCGCCGCCTCCATCCCAGGTGCGCGTTACGCCGGTGGGGGCGATAATGCGGGTAAAGCTCACGTCATTGCCGTCACCACCCTTGTAGGATAGGTAAAATTGTATGTTCCCGGATAGATTTTCCACACTACCCTCGGGGCGGTTTGTGAATTGTCCGAACACCGGCCCGGGGGATGTCTTGTCGATGAATACAATTTCCGATCCCGGAGGCATATTGGCGGGGTCGCTCAGGTCGGTTCCCAGAATCAGGGTAGCTCCGCTTAAATTCACGTCGCCGCTGGCGCGATAGGTCATGTGCGTCACTCCGGGCACGGGTGCGGCATAATCCCAGCCAACAGAAAGCGCGCTATTGCTGATGGAGAGGTGGCGGCAGGCAATCAATCTCTCGTTGTTTTGCGGACCATAGCGGGCGGCAGACAGTTGCCCTTGGTTTATTACGATATCCCGCAAGGAACCTAGGGCAAAAACGTGGCTTGAAAGCCCGCCGGACGCACTCACGTCGGTGCCAGGGCTTTGTCCTTCTAGTCCGACAACCCCACCGGTTAGGTTAAGTGTAGGCAGCGCCAGATTACCATTAAGAACCAGACTTCCGGAACCCGTTTTGGTGAGAACCCCGCCGGGCGCTAGTGAGGTCACCGTTCCATTCACCGTCAGATCCAGCTCGCTGGCACCTCCGAACACCTCCCACTCCGAGTTTGCTGCGGCGAGGGTAATGGCGGAGTCAATGACCGCTTTCCCGCCGTTTTGTGAGGCGCTGAATGCGACCACACCATCCTCCACGCGGAGAACGCCGCCATTGCCCGTAACATGGCCTCTGCCCTGAAATCGCAAGTTTGCGATGGTCTCCTGCCACCCGTTGAGATCGAACAAGCCATCCGAACTGAGGTTAACGTCTGTGGTATCCGCGATCTGGTGCGACGCCCCGAGACGCAGAACCACGCTATCCGGGTCCAGCGCGTTGACGCCGATTAAGATAAATGGCGAGGATATGGCCGTAGCGCCACCCGTCTTGTTCAGAAACGCTTCTCCCTCCCGCACACTGAAAATTTGGATGCCAGCGGTGTTGGAGGTCGATCCCGATATAATCAGCCTGCCAGGACCGTACTTGGTCATGCTTCCTAACGACTCCGGTCCCGTGATGGTTCCGCTGAGTGTCAGCGAAGTCCCCTCGACTTCGAAGTTCTTGAAGTGATCACCGGCAAATTCAATCGGGCCGCTCAGCGTGTGAGCTTCACCCACAGTGCGGATGACGGAAAACGCCGGATCCACATTCGTCATGCGGATGCTTTCCGGGATGTTCAGCGAAGCGAGGCTGGCAATCTCCAAAGTGCCGTCAACGATAGTAGTCTTTCCGGCACCAGTCCCAAGCCCGCCAGCTTCGCTGATTGTCAGGGCACTGTTCTCACGGATGTTGATATACGCAGTGAAAGTCTTGGCTCCGGTGATGTTCACGTCAGCGGCGTCCCACAGAGTTATCACCCCCGACCCAGCTATCGATCCTCCGAAATCGACGTCGCCGTAGGTGTTGAGTCCGAACCCTTGGAGAAAAATTTGACTGCTAGCGCCCATCGAGAAGCTGCCTGTGCCAAAGCTGCCAAAATTGATCGTATTGAGGAGCGACAGGCTGGCATTAAAAGCGGTGGTCCCCAGATTGTGATAGCCGCCAACCGTGCCGCTGACGCCCATGATGGTGCCATTGAACGTGTAGCCACCGTCATTAAACTGCAATCCGGCAAAGGCGGTGTTCGGTGCGAGATTGTTGTTCACCGTTTTATCCGCAAGAGCAAGGCCAGCGGGGAAAACCAGACTGTCCCCTGCATTGATGGCTGTGTTGCCGTTCCAGTTCGCAGCTGCAGACATATTACTCGAAGCATCCCCGCCATCCCACGTGCGATCGGCAGCAGAAGCAGTGGCGATGAGGCTGGCGAGCAGCGGCGGAAGTATTCGTCGAATTTTCATGATGCTTGTGGGGAGGTGGTATGAATGTGTGAGTTGATTGGTGCTCAGCGATAAGCATAAAGCGTGAAAAAATAGTTAGTTTAAGCGATGGCTTCCAAAGGGAACTCTGTTGGCCCGATCAAAAAATAACGTATTTCTTACGATGAGATTAGTAAGAAGACAGGCGCGATGAGTGAATACAAGGAATATATCAAAACGTGGAGCGATGGCCCTCCGAGATCAGACCGCATTGCCAAGAAGTAGATGCTTAGTCGGATCCGTTATCTGCGCCAGAAGCCTTGTTCACTCCATGCCTAGACACAGGTTAGTGTGTGACTCGATTTCGCTCCGCCGCGACTTTCACATTCTCTCAGGGCAGCGAATGCCTAGCAGGCCGAGCCCCGTGGTTAGAATGCGGCCAGTGAGCTCGCAAAGTGCTAGGCGGCTAGAGCGCAGCGGTTCCTCGGATTTGAGCACTGGACAGGCTTCGAAGAACGAGTGAAATGCGCGCGCAAGCTCCAACAAGAAGTTTGCTAGCAAGTTCGGGCGGAAGTCCTCCAGCACCACTGGTAACAACTCGCCGAAGCGCGCGTGCAATCTCGCTAGATGAATCTCCGCTTCTTCATTGAGCAAAATTTCGCACGACGTGGCATCGAACGGTGCATCGAGTTTGCGGAAAATCGAGCGGATGCGCACCGAGGAAA
Organism: Akkermansiaceae bacterium; assembly: GCA_041740475.1. GTDB lineage: Bacteria > Verrucomicrobiota > Verrucomicrobiia > Verrucomicrobiales > Akkermansiaceae > Luteolibacter. The sequence goes on from JBGSLX010000085.1 coordinate 3,169, forward strand.
ACTGGATATATGGAGCCGTATCGCCCTGTAATGCCAGCATCCGGTCCCATGCAAACACGTAGTCGGTGAGGCGATTTTGCGACAACTCCGCAAATTTCACCGCGCCGATGCCAACGATCCGCGCGACCTCTTCCGCCTCGCTGCCCTGCAAATCGGGGTTTTTCTCAGCGATGATCTTCGCGGCCCGCTCGACCGCCTCAGTCAAGACATCGGTAAGCTGCACGTTATCGCCCGAGCGCGTTTTCATCAATTTCCGGTCTTCGCCCAAGATCGATCCGAAGGCGACGTGTTTGAAATCGCCCGTTTTCCCCCATCGAGCTGCGGCGTCGAAGATTTGGCGGAAATGCAGTTGCTGCGGCACGCCGACGACATACCAGACTTGATCCGCCTGCCATTCATCAATGCGGAACTGTAGCGTCGCGAGGTCGGTCGTAGCATAAAGAAACCCGCCATCGGCCTTGCGGATGATCGCAGGATTGTCCGTCCAGCCTTCTTCGCGATGCACCATAAACGGATCGTCTTCCGGCTTTTTCGTGCCGTCTGAAAAGATGCAGATCGCACCGTTGCTCTCGCGGGCGATGCCTTTGGCAAGAAACTCATCGACCAGTCCAGCGAGACGGTCGTTGTAATAACTTTCGCCGAGCCAGTGATCGAACTTCACATCCAGCGAATCATAAATTTTCTCAAGTCCGGCTTTCGAGAGATCGATGCATTGTTGCCAGATGGCGAGGTTTTCAGGGTCGCCCGCTTGCAGTTTGACCAGCTCGCTTTTGCACACTTCGAGCACCGTGGGATCGGTCTTGGTTGCCGCGTTCACATCGCGATAAACGCGCACCAGCTCGCTGATGGGATCGGCTGCGAGTGCCTTTTCGCAAAGGAGATTTTTCCAACCGTGGATGATCATGCCAAACTGCGTGCCCCAGTCGCCGATGTGGTTGTCAGCGATGACTTTGAAGCTCAGAAAACGCGCGATCCGGCACAGCGAGTCACCGATGATCGTCGAGCGGATGTGGCCGACGTGCATCGGTTTCGCGACATTCGGCGCGGAAAAATCGACCACCACGGTCTTGCCTTCGCCCACCGGAGGGACGCCAAGTTTTTCATCGCCGAGCAAGGCGGTGGCGCGGGCGGCGAAGGCCTCGGGGAGGATGCGGAAATTGATGAAACCGGGACCGGCGATGTCCGCGGTGGCGAGTCCGTCGAGCTGGAGCGCGTCGATGATTTCCTGAGCCAGCGCGCGCGGGTTGGTCTTGCGCTGCTTGGCGAGCACCATCGCGG
>JBGSLX010000086.1:0-4855 GCA_041740475.1 Akkermansiaceae bacterium
AGCGGTCGCCGAGCGTGACTTGGCGTTCTTGCATCGCCTCAAGCAGCGCCGATTGCACCTTGGCGGGAGCGCGGTTGATTTCGTCGGCGAGGATCAGGTTGTTGAAAATGGGACCGAGCTTGGGCTCAAATTTCATTTCCTGCGGGTGATACACCATCGTGCCGACGAGATCGGCTGGCAGCAGGTCGGGGGTGAACTGGAATCGCGCGAATGTGGCGTGGAGAGAACCGGAAAGTGCCTTGACCGCCAGCGTTTTCGCGAGTCCCGGAACGCCCTCCAGAAGAATGTGGCCATTGCACAGCAGACCAATCAGCAAGCGGTCCACCAGACGTTCCTGGCCCACGAGGACCTGCGCCATTTCATGTTTCACGGCTTGGATCCAGCCACTGGATTCGGCGATGCGTTGTTCTAAGTTTTCGCTCATGATCAGATAGGCCGTGAATCTGGCACGCTACGGGCGGTGCGCAACTCATTAAGCGCCGCGAAAAGGCGGCATTCCGCTCCTGTAGGTGCGATTCGCCGCCAAGTATGAGTTATTGCGACTAAGCGGCAGTGAGGCTTCGCAGAGATCTTACGAGTTTTACTGCGAGGATATCGAAAACAGGATTCGAGGTCGTATTTTGTTCCGATGCTTCATTCCCGCGAAACTTCGCAGTTTGCGGCCTAAAGAGTTATTGAAAATTCATCTCGAACTAGCGTCATGGTCATTTCTATCGACTTTGGGTTTAAGGTGAAATCACAAATTATATACGTAATTTCACAATGACAGCCCGAACAGTTTGTGTAGATGATTTATTAGTAGCAACACTGCTATGAATTAAAACCTACAATAAACCCTAAAGAAAAATGATAAATCCTATTACTAGAGTATCTTTGATACTCACATGCTTCGCAACGATTGCGTCAGCTCAAGTGGCGTCGGCCGTGAGGTCTGCTCACCCAGCGTTCAATAAGGCTACTGATATACTGATTGCACAGTTTGATAATAAACCCGATCCAGATGACATTCATTCACAGGCTGCACTGGGTTGCATGCTCAAACATTCCGACCTTCAAAATGTTAAAGTTTACGCAGTTCAAGGCGCTTACGGACAACAAGGCGGAGTATATTTAGACTCTTCGGGATTATTTAACCTGATCTACGGTCCTGAGGGTGCAAATACATGGACGGATGCACATAAGAATTGGACTACTTCTGTCACTCGTATCGTCAACAAAGTAAAACCCATCCTTCAGTCAGGTGGTCATGTCTGGGTGCAAGAAGCAGGACAATCCAATATCACGGCAGACTGGATTTACGCTTTGATCAATCAAGAAGGTATCCCAACTGCTACAACGAAGAATAACATCACAGTCGTTCAGCACAGCACCTGGAACGAGGGCCAAACGGCTGCGGCTGATCTGAACTACGTCAAAGCAAATGCGACATATGTGAAAATTGCCGATGGAAATAGTGGAGGTAATGGAACACCCGACTTCAATCTATCCGACGCAACTTATCTCAACGAGGTTCGCAATGGCCTTGCGAATGATGATGCCGAAGCTAGGTGGTTATTGGCAGATCAAATCATCGAAGATTACAGCAGCATTACTTCATACAACAATGGAAGCATCATCAACGGAGGCGTCGATTTTTCAGATTGCGTTGAAAATTGGTGGATCCTGAATGTTGGAACCGATGCCGATACGGTAAGAAAGTTTTGGGATCGTTTCGTTGTGAATGATGCTCCCAACGCTAACATCAACCCCACTGTTTCTTTTAGTTTACCCGCGTCTGACCTCGTTATTTCGGTGGGAGCCTCTGTTACAGTAGAAGCAAATGCCTATGATTCGGACGGAACCATCTCAAGGGTTGAACTCTTCATAAATGATTCATTCATTCGATCCGAAGCCGTGGCTCCCTATGTTTGGGGAACTCAAGACGCAGCTTTGGTCAACATGGCGACAGGCTCATACACGCTTAAGCTCGTTGCTTATGATAATTTGGGATCAGCGAGTTCCGTCGTATATCGTTCTGTGATTGTGGGACAATCTTCTGGCACGGCGACTGTTCAGATTAACGCCATCGATTATGACGTAGAGTCTCACCCTACTGATGATAATAAGATCCGAAAAGGCACTCCAAGTGTGGGTTACATCACGAATGGGACATGGGTTGCTTACAACAACATCGATCTGGGCGGCGGAGTGACATCCCTGTCAATTGAAGCGGCAAGTGCAACATCTGGTGGGACTGTCCAGTTTCGTTTGGGTAGTCCAACGGGGACTGTCATTGGTTCTGTGGTTGTTGGCAATACGGGCGGATGGAATAACTATCGGTCTTACACGACAAGTGCCGTTCAATCAGTGAGCGGTGCACAGGATCTCTATGTGGTCTTTGTAGGTGCTTCGACTGGTTATCTACTCAATCTGAAAACCATCACCTTCGAATTGGAAACCGAAGTGATCTCTCCAGATTTGGGCGTTTTGTTCACGGCTGTCAGTTATAATTCTGAGTCCCATCCGAGTGACTTAAACTTAGTCAGAAATATGACTTCAAAAGTGGGCTACATCAAGAATGGAACTTGGATTGCTTTCGAGAGTTTCGATTTCGGTAGCGGGGTCTCCTCCTTCACTGTGAATGCGGCCTCAACAACTGCCGCTGCAAAAACGATTCAACTCCGCTTGGGAAGTCCAACGGGCACCCTGATCGGCTCAGTGGCAGTAAATAATACGGGTGGGTGGGATACCTTTGCTCCGTTTTCGACCACTGCTCTTCAACCTGTGAGCGGTGTGCAAAATCTTTATCTGGTCTTTGTAAGTAGCTCGACCGGATATCTATATGATTTGCAATCCTTCATATTCCAACCATGAGAATAGCATCGGTTATAGATCATAACCCTTAGTTGAGTTTGAAGAGTGGGGCAGTGACATCATTGCCTCACTCTTTTTAATGTCACCCGCCACATTGGTGGCTGCTGGTAATGATCGCGGTTGTGCCGCTGACTCAGTAGCCGCTTGAGAGAGTGGAAACGAGAGCCTCACTTGCTCGTTCGAGGGCTTCCGGCAGGGCGTTATTGCGTGCGGTCTGGAGGTTGGAGGAAACGAATAGCTGGCTTGTGCCTTGGGATGCGCCTTGAGCCAGAATGCGGCTGGGGTCTCGCGCATCGCGCAGCACCCAGGAGAGAGTCACCGTGTTCGCTAGCTCCTCGGGGTAAAGCGTGTCCAGCCGCGTGCCACGGATTTGCGAGTAATCGATGCTTTGGAGTGAGGCTTCCAGCACCGCGTCGGCTTTGTCGAGTGAGCTGATGCGGTAGGTTCCGTCTTGAATCATCGTGTGAGTGACGGCTGAGGTGGCCATCGCTCCGGCGCGCGGATGCTGGGTCTTGTTGTCAAACATCGGCACCGAGATGTTTCGTATTCCAGCCAGTGAGGCGGGTTTGACACCGCCGAGTTGGTAACCAGCGCACGAGGTGAGCGCCACCAACGCTGCGAGCACGGCAGAAATGTTGAACTTAGGAATCATTCGCCGAGTTCCTTGAGACGGGCTTTGGCGGCCTCGTAGTGTTCGCCGGATGCGTTCGTTTTCACGATGTCGCGGTAGTAAACTTTTGCCGCTTCGACTTTTCCGGTCTTGAGGTAAAACTCCGCGATTTCATAGGACCGCTGGATATCGCGACCGCTGAGGGCAGCATTGAGTTTCTTGGCCTCAGCATTGCGACCGTGATTTGGGTATTGAATCATGTAATCGGTGAATGCTTCGCGTGCGAGGTCGAGCGTGGATTGGCTTTGGTTTCCGCGATCCGCTTCCTCCATCAGCACTAGGCCGACGCGAAACAATGCCTCGGGTGCTTCGGGGCTTTCCGGTTGCACTCGGACGAGTTCGCGATACGCCGCGATGGATTCCCGCGGCTTTTTCTTGGCTTGATATAACTCACCGATGGTGAATTGAGCCTTGGATGCGGTGCGGGATTTCGGTGCGTTTTTGCTGACCTTGGTGAGCATCTCCACGGTCTTATCGAGCGAGAGTTTGCTCTTCAGGCCGAGAAAACTCGATTTGATGTCGCCTTCGGCAGCCGACTGCGCCATCGCCGCCTGTCGGCTGAGAGCGGAAGAATATTGGGAGTCGGCCGGATAAAATTGCAGGAACTGGTCATAGGCCTCGAAGGACTTTTCAATTTTACCCTGTTGTTCGAGCAGTTCGGCTTGCCTGAAGCGTGCTTTGCCAGCGGTTTTGCTGAGTGGGTGACGCGTGGCGGACTGATCGTAGAGTTTGATCGCGCGCTGGGTTTTGCCTGCGTCGTCCGCTTGTTTGGCTTTTTGGAAGAGTGCCTCGCCTTCGGAAGATGAAGCTTGGATGGTGCCAGCGAGCACTGGGACATCGCCATCCGTTCCACAAGAGGCCAGCCACAAAGGCGCGGAACAAAGAAGTGAGGCGGCAAACAACCGTTGATGCATGTGGCGGAGCATAAGAAGCGAGTGGCTTAGTGAAAGCGGAAAAAAATGTGTGAACCCATGAAACGCGGAGTCGCTCACATAGCGGAGTTTTTCGCGCAGATCACTTGCCGAGTTCTGCCGCTCGGTGGGTGGCTGCCGTGACCGCGCCGATCATCGCCGCGCGGACGCCCTGTTCCTCGAGCACCGCTAGACCTGCGATGGTGGTGCCGCCGGGTGAAGTCACCATGTCTTTTAGGATAGCGGGATGAGTCTCCGTTTCCAAAACCATGGCGGCTGCACCAAACACCGTCTGGGCAGCCAGTTTCAACGCATCAGCGCGTGCCAGACCTGCGCGGACACCGCCATCAGCGAGCGCTTCGATGACCAGATAGATGTAAGCTGGGCCGCTACCTGACAGGCCGGTGACTGCGTCCATCAG
>JBGSLX010000087.1:0-12291 GCA_041740475.1 Akkermansiaceae bacterium
TGCTATCCACCCCGTCTCGCGACGACGCAGTTGCCTCCGGCTGCTATCCCGTTGCTCGTCTCGGGATGACTCAGACTTTCACTGGTTGATTTCATGTATGTGCATTCGCACGAGCGCCAACGTCCTCGTTGGCTCTGGGAATACCGACGTGGACGTCGGCGCGCCTGACGCTGCCGAGGTCGGTCTTGTTCGAGTTGCCGCTCCGCAGCTCGTTGGAGTCGTTTCTTTGTTTCCGAACGCCTCTATGAACAAGAACGGTAAGTTTTCCCGGTTGCACGTCTCCTCCAGCCCGCATAAAAAAGCGGCGTACCATTCATGCGAGCGGCAGTAACAGCCTTGCATCGGTGCCGCCGTCGGGGACGGGTTCTAGCAGGACGTTGCCGCCGTGCAGCTCGACAGCCTCCTTCACCAGCGTGAGGCCGAGGCCGGTGCCCTTGCGTCTCGCGCCGTGGTGGCGGAGTGAGTAGAAGCGCTCGAAAACTTTATCCTGCGCATAGTCTGGGATGCCCGGGCCGTGGTCACGGATGGAAAGCAGTGCGGTGCCGCTGGTTTCCGAAAGTGTCACCTGCACCGGCTTGCCACGCGGTGAAAAGTCGATGGCGTTTTCTAACAAATTTGTCACTGCGGCACGCAGCATAAAGGCATCGCAATGCACGTTCAGCGGCGTGTTTGGCAGCTCGGTGAGAAGGGTCACCTCCACGTTATCGGCGAGTGGCTGCGCTTGCTCGATGGCGCTGTTGACGATCTCTCGCAGGTCGCATGTTTGTACGGCATCGAGTGATTTCCGGCTTTCGATGGCGGCGAGTTCGAGCAAGCGGCTGATGAGTCGCTCGCTGCGCGATGTTTCGGCGAGGATGTTTTCGAGAAAGTGCTTGCGGGTATGGGCTGGCATTTCTTCGTCGATCAATTCCGCCGCACCGCGGATGGCGGCAAGTGGGCTTTTCATCTCGTGGGTGAGTGTTTGGATGTAGCGTTCGACGTATTTGCGGTCTTCTAGGGCATCGCGCATCGAGTCGAGAGCACTGGCAAGCGTGTTCACCTCACGGCCAATTCCAATGTGTGGCTTGGTGGGGCGTTCACCGCGTTCGATGGCGCGGGCGTAGTCGGTGATCGTGCCGATCGGTTTGAACAACCACAGAAAAACAGCGCCAATTAAGAACAGAATTCCGCCACCGATCAGGCCGCACGAGGTGTAGATCACGCGGCGGCGGTCGCGAATGAGCGGCATCATATCGAGTTGAGGCTTATACAACGTTAGCACACCCATTGGTGCGGAGGAATCGCCGATAGGAGCCGCGACGTAGAGCACTGAGGTGGACGAATCGTCTTCCGCATCCCGGCTACTGCGTGCGCCGTAGCTGCCGCTGAGTGTGCGTGAAACATCGCGCATGCCGCTAAAGTTGAGTCCTTCCCTTTTGCCGTGCTGGGAATCGAAAAGCACGATTCCATCTGAATCCGTGATGTAAACGTGGATGCCGACCTTGTCTTTAAACTGGTCATAGATCAGTGCGCCGATTTTCCGAGCGCGGGCGGCATCGAGATTTCCTCTCCACGTTTCCGCGTCGAGCGAGCCATCCCGAAGATCTCGCTCGGCCATTTCCGCGAGCAGGTTCGCGGTGTCCACCATCATCTCTTCGGTGGCGTGATAGGTTTCCGGCTCGACCTCGGACAAGAAATGACTCGCGAGCTGGTAGAAGCCCAGCGTGATAATGAAGGCGATGAAAAACAGCGTGACCCGTGTGAAGCGCATCTTGTTGATGAAGACTGAAAAGCGAGGAGCTGCGATGCAGCAATGAAGTCTCTGGAACGAGTGTGTCACTGCGCAACACTCAATTTCCCGTCGAAAATTTCCGCAAGTCAGACGAATGAGTCATCGTATGGCACTGCATGAACTCGTTCTGACCTCAGGTTCCTACACTAGGGAGTTGCCGCCGTACGAATGAAGAGATCAACCGCGGATAACACGGATCATCACGGATTGGAGGGAGTTGAATCGGCGGCCCTTTGCCTCATTTTTAAAATTCGGATCCCAAAATGGCTAAAGCCAACCCCATGGGAGGTCATTATCCGTGAAAATCCGCGTCTTCTGCGGTCAGTAATCTTTTGGCTTCCCCAGTGTAGGAACCCTGATTCTGAGCTGCGATTTCTAGGTGGTTGCAAAATCATTTGCCCCATTTAATTTCCACTCCTGACTGATCCTATGAAAATCCTATTACCCATTTTGCTAGCCGCCTCGGCATTTTCTTACGCCGCTGAGGAAAACCCGAACCGCTATGAATCGCTCCGCCAAGAAATCCGTCAATCGGTCGCACGTGGTAACTCGTGGCTCAAGCAACAACAAAAGCCGGATGGTTTTTGGGATGACAGCCAGTTGCCTGCATTCACTGCACTTGCGCTTAATGCGGCGATGCGCGACCCGAATTTTAATCTTAAGGAGCCATTTCCAGAGCACATCGAAAAAGGTTACCAATGGCTGATTGAGCAGCAAAAGGAAGATGGTGGCATCTACAATCGCGGGCTGTCTGTTTACAACACCGCCACCGCAGTTACCGCGCTGGTGGCCACCGGTCGCAAGGATTTTGAACCCGCAATCGTCAAGGCACGCAAACATCTCATCACCAACCAATGGGACACCGAGGATGCAAACAAAGGCGGCGTCGGGTACGGCTCGGACAACACACACACCGATCTTTCTAACACCTACCTCGCCATTGAGGCCATCGCGCTTTCGCGAAAAGTCGTGGACGATGGCAACTATGGCGATCAGCCGGAACTCGATTGGGACGCGGCGATACAATTCCTATCACGCTGCCAGAATCTGGAGGAAACCAATGATCAAGAATGGGCGTCGAACGATCCGAAGAACAAAGGCGGTTTTTCCTACAGCCCATTTGAATCCAAGGCTGGCGAGACCAAAACACCAGAAGGCCGCACCGCTCTGCGCTCTTATGGCTCGATGTCCTACGCTGGGTTACTCTCGATGATTTACGCAAAACTCGGCCCCAATGACCCACGCGTGATCGCCGTGAAGGAGTGGCTGGGTAAAAACTACACGCTGGAAGAAAACCCCGGCATGGGCGGACAAGGACTCTATTACTATTTCCAAACCATGTCCAAAGCACTCACGGCAGCCAATGTGGACGTGCTCACTTTGGAAGATGGGAAACAAGTGAATTGGCGCGAAGAACTCGCAGGCAAACTGTTGTCCATGCAGCGCGAAGACGGCTCGTGGGTGAACTCCAACGGCCGCTGGATGGAGAGCAATCCGGTGCTGGTGACGGCTTTCACCGTGCTGGCGCTGGAGCAAGTTTACGATTCCATCCCTAGCAAGTGAGCTCCGTCACCAGCCACACCGCAGCACTCACAAGCGCGCAAGTGGCGAAACTCCGTCAGTTGCTAGAAGAACAGGGCTACGAGTTTGAAACGAAGCCTCACGCGTTGTTTTCAGCGCGAAAGGGGAAATTGAACGTCACCGTTTATCAAAAAGGTCCGAAAGTTCTTATTCAGGGCAAGGATACTGAGGACTTCATCCGCTTCACTCTTGAACCCGAAATTCTCGGCGAGGCGCGGCTCGGTTACGAGGAGGTGCAAGACCCAGAAGGGTTCTCGCCGCACTTCGGAATCGATGAAAGCGGCAAGGGTGATTACTTCGGGCCATTGGTGATCGCCGGTGTTTTTACCGATGCAACGATCACACGTCACTTGATCACGGCGGGAGTTATGGACTCCAAACGGGTGACCAGCGCGGCGCGCATTCGCAAATTAGCGCAGGTCATTCGCGCAACTCCCGGCTGCATGGTGGAGGTCGTTTCCATCGGGCCGGAGCGATACAACGAAATGCATGCCTCATTCGGAAATCTCAACCGCTTGCTCGCATGGGGACACGCGCGTGTGATCGAAAATCTTGCGACTGCCCGACCGGATTGCCCACGCGCACTCAGCGATCAATTCGCACGACCGGAAGTTCTCCAGCGTGCGCTTCGTGATAAAGGTCTAACGCTTCATCTCGATCAACGTACAAAAGGCGAATCCGATATCGCCGTGGCCGCCGCCTCGATTATTGCACGCGAACGTTTCATCGACTGGATCGACAAAACTTCCCTCGCCAGCGGTGTGAAATTGCCGCTCGGTGCCTCATCGCAAGTGGTGGATGCCGCGCGAGAACTCGTGGCCGTGCATGGTGTCGATGCACTGGGAAAGACCGCGAAACTTCACTTTCGCACTACTGCGGCTGTGCTTGGCGATGAGTCTGATGGTAATGGTGACGTCGTCTAATCAGCGCTAAATTACTCGATTTTTGACGCGACAAAATGGCCCGTCACATCATTGAATGTGTCTGCACACGGATTTTACTCTCCCCCGACATCTCATGGAAACCATCACCAAACGCGAACTCGCGATGAAGATCACCGACCGTCTCAGCGAGAAAGGTTACACCTTCTCCCAGCAAGATGTGATGGAAGTTCTCCAGACGTTCATCGATGAAGTGACCGCTAGTCTTGCACACGGCGATACTGTCGTGATGCGAAATTTCGGTTCGTTTCACGTCCGCGAAATGAAAGCAAAAATCGGGCGCAACCCGAAAAATCCGTTAAAAGACGTGCTGATTCCGGCGCGAGCCGCAGTGAAATTCAAGCCCGGCAAGGTCATGAGAGAGAAGGTCTCGCCCACCCTCAACATCATCCGCGAGAAATAATTCACCGTGGTTAGGCGTGCCGCAGTCATGCTCATGCAGATGAAACGGCAACTCGCATTCCATCGCACAGCGTTCATTTTACCGCTGCTAGGGATATGCTTATTTTCCTCATGCAGCTCGCGACCCGGCGGCTACAGCGGCTACATGACCCGTTCATACACGGTTCGCGGCCAGAGCTATCAACCGATGAGCGTGGAATCTGCGCTGGGCTACCAGGAAACTGGAATCTGTTCATGGTATAACGAATCCAAGTGGTTCGGCCTGAAACGTGGGAACTCCTCGCTCGGCGAAAAAGTGATGCCGTGGCACCTCACGGGCGCCCACAAGACGCTGCCTTTGCCAGCGCTCGTGAAGGTCACCAATCTGGAAAACGGCAAGTCGGTGAAAATCCGGATCAATGATCGCGGTCCATTCATCGAAGGTCGGCATCTCGATGTCACACCGCGCGCTGCTAAAAAACTCGGCTTTTATGATCAAGGTCTCACCACCACAGAGATCGAAGTGCTCTCCGTCGGCGACGGCAAATACAAGCGCAAGAAGAAGCGCCGATGGTTCTTTTTCTGAGTAATCCCATTTTCCATGAATCACATGACATTCATTGAACCACAGAGTCGCAAAGGTCGCGAAGGGACGCAGAGAAGATCAGGAATCCTATTCTTTGATATCACTTTGCGTCCCTTCGCGACCTCTGCGGCTTTGCGGTAATTTTTCTTCATTCATCAAGCAGGAAAGTCACTTTATTTTTAAGAAATGGTGCAAGGCCACTCGCGTTTCGACGATTGCCCGGACGCCGTGTTTGGTTCACGTTTCACGCATGCGGATTTTGGCACTGGCCGACCTTCATTACGCGCTGCGCCAGTTCGACTGGGTGGAAGAGCATCTGGAACACTATGATCTGGTGGTTTTAGCGGGCGACCTGCTAGACCTCGGAGCTGCTGTGGATTTGGACGTTCAAGAGATCGTGGTGGAGAAGTATCTGCGCAAATTCGCCTCGCGACGTATCTTGCTCACGGCTTCGGGAAACCACGACATCGAGGGTGTTTTTGACGATAGCGAACGCGCGGCGCGATGGATGGAATCGTTGAAGTCACCTAGCCTAAAGGTTGATTACGAATCCTATCAAATCCGCGATGTGCTATTCACCATTTGTCCATGGTGGGATGGGCCAGACACGCGCGCGAAAACGGAGAGCCACTTGTTAGCTGACGCCGCCAAGCCGAAAAAAACATGGATTTGGCTGCACCACAATCCGCCGCTGGGCACGCCGATCGCATGGACTGGCCGCGAAGACGGTGGGGATCCGGTGGCTTTGGAATGGATTGAGCGCTATCAGCCGGACTTCGTTTTCAGCGGCCACATCCACAATGCGCCGTTCTACGCGGCAGGAGGATGGTACACTCGCATCGGCAAAAGTGTCATCTTCAATGCGGGCAAACAACCCGGCGGCATCCCCACGCGCATTATTCTCGATCTGGAAAACCGCCGTGCCGAATGGAACTCGATGGAGGCTGATGAGATACTGGACGTGTAGTTTTTAGAGGAAGAATTGAGAACCGCGAAGTGGGCGAAACGACGAAAGAAGAAGGCTTCATTTTTCGATATTTTCGCCGATTTTGTTGTTCCTATTTTCTTCTTCGAAAACAGCGCATCGGTCGAAAGAAGTAGTATCAGTGCTTCTTTGGTGTGCGGTGTGCCAAGTTTAGCAGCAGCTCGTCCACCATTCCCAGGTGATCTTTGCGGTCTTCATACTGCGCTTTGAGATCGCCGAGGTAGCCAAGCATGCTTTTCAGCCTGCACGCGAGCAGCTCGGCAACCGCCAGCACAATTTGCGGATGTTGTTGCAAAAATTCCCTCCCGCCGCGCGTCACATAACAGGTGGTTTCTTCGATGGCCTCCACCCCCGCTGTGTGGGGTTGATCCAATAGAATCGAGAGTTCTCCGAGAACGGCACCGGGCTCGCGGATGATCGTGATGGGAGTTTCGCCTTTGGTGATCTCCACCGCACCGGAGATGAGAAAATACAGGCAGCCGGTTTTTCCGCCTTCAGGGAGCATCACATGACCGGCTGCGAACGACACGATTTCCATTCCCTCACAGAGTTCCAAGATTCTCTTCATGCCGGGACCGTCTCAGTTTGCCTCCCTCGAAGCAAGGCTGCTGAAAACACCATTCCGCTTGCCCACGAAGACTGAAACCTCAACATCAGAGCCATGATTTTAGAAGCTCCGTGAATCCCAAGAGATGAAGACGCTTACCACGATCAACGAAAAAATAGGCCACTACCGTTGGACCATCTGCTCACTCGTATTTTTCGCCACCACCATCAACTACCTGGATCGGAATGTGCTCGGACTTTTAAAACCCGTGCTCGCGGCAGATGGCGTTTTTGGCGAAACCAAGGCGGAGCAAGAGCTCAATTACTCCACCGTCGTCATTTGTTTCCAGATTGCCTACGCCGTTGGCATGTTGGTCGCAGGCCGAATTATCGACCGAGTCGGCACCAAAAAGGGTTACGCGTGGTCATTGATCGGATGGAGTTTCGCCGCGATCGGGCACGCATTTGGCCACCACACGTGGAGCTTCGGCATGTGGCGCGCGGCGCTCGGATTCACTGAAGCTGGAAATTTTCCTGCTGCGAACAAGACCATCACTGAGTGGTTTCCCAAAAAGGAACGCGCACTCGCCACAGGGCTTTACAACTCCGGGGCAAACGTCGGTGCGATCGTCGCCCCGCTCTGCGTGCCCCAAATCGCCGCTGTGATGGGCTGGGAATGGGCTTTCATCCTCACAGGTGTGGTCGGTTTCATTTGGTTGTTTTTCTGGTATCGCATCTACGCCTCACCTTCCGAAAAACTGAGCTCCGGTCACCTCAATGGCTTGGAATATGAACACATTCACAGCGACGTGGATGAGCAGGAATCCGAGCCGCTCGCGCCCGGCACGGAAGCGGCAAAAGTGACATGGGGCCGCCTTCTCACCTTCCGGCAAACATGGGCCTTCGCTCTCGGTAAATTCCTCACCGATCCCATTTGGTGGTTCTTTCTCTTCTGGTTGCCCTCATTTCTAGCAGGCGAGAACACCCGGAAAATCGCCGCGTTTAAGGCCGCCAATCCTGATTTCGTCGGGCTCGATGCCGCAGTTCCCGGTTATATCAGTTGGCCCTTCGCGGTTGCGCTCGTTTACACCGTCGCCACGTTCGGTTCGATCTTTGGCGGCTGGCTACCGAGGAAATTGATGAACGGCGGCATGGATGCGAACAAAGCTCGCAAGTCGGCGATGTTCATTTTCGCGCTCTTACCTCTCACGGTGCTGGTAGCCTCACGCCTCGGCGCGATCAACACTTGGTTCGCCGTCGCTACCATCGCCATTGCCTGTGCTGCCCACCAAGCTTGGTCTGCAAACATTTTCACGACCGTTTCTGACATGTTTCCAAAACGTGCCATCGCATCGGTCACAGGCATCGGCGGCATGGCGGGCGCGGTTGGCGGCATTTTGATCGCCCGTGCGGCTGGCCTCTTACTTGAACACTTCGAGTCGCTCGGTCGCGTGGAAGTCGGCTATGGCATCTTATTCGTCGTTTGCGGCTCGGCTTACATCGTGGCTTGGATACTGATGCACCTGCTCGTGCCCCGCTACAAACAAGTGAATCTATAACAACGGCCGCATCAGTGGTCATGAGTGAGATGTTCCTTGAGAACATCGCGGCCGAAGTCACCGGTGAAATCGCGCCAGATGGCGTGGATGTGGTTTGCTTGGTTTTGCACGTTGCAGGACTCCATTAGAAAAGTCGGGCCTTGGATGCGGTAGTAGTAGGCTTCTCCGGGCTGGGTGCCACCGGCCCAACCAAAGCGGATTTGGTCGATGCCGGCTTTCTCGATTTTCGCCATGTCGGCGGCGGCGATCTCGGCGCGGTAGCGACCGGTGTATTGGGCGATGATAGTGAGCAGCGCCTCACGTTGGGCGGGGGACATCTCAGTGGTGGATATGCCGACGGGCTTGAGCGCGGTGACGCGGCGGCTTTCGCCGGTTAGAATCTCGTTGAGTGGTTTTTTACTGAAAACGGCGGCAGATTTTCCCGCTGCTAACAGCGTGTTGATGAGGGTGCGTGCGAGATCTTCTTCATCGGCGAGTATGCGCAGCCCTTTCTGCGCGCCTTCGCGGACTTCTGCGGGATTCGTGCCCATGAAAGACGGAGTGACGGAGATTACTTCACCCTTGGAGAAAGTGATATTCAGCGAGAGGTGATGCCCCTCGAAACGCCAGCCCCAGCCCTTCGCGTCACCCGGTGTTCCAAAAATGGAAACATAGTATTTTCCGACATCGCGGCGTTCGGGGTCTTGCTCGATTTCCGCGAGAATGCCTTCGAGCGAGATGATCTGGGTGGTTTTGAGTTTGCCCTTTTCGCTGAGCGTGGTGTCGAGCAGGGCCATGGCTGCTGAGCGCTGGATTTCCGTCATTTCCTTCAGCGGAAGTCCGGCTCGTTTGCGAGGTGTGTAGCGGAAATTTTCGCGTTCGTCGTCGGCAAATGTGAGAGCAGCTATGCTTTTCTGATCGGCTGTGAGAGATGCGAGAAACGCATTGGCAGCAGACGCGGAAGCGGCCTCGATTGGTAATTCTTTCGCCATCAGCGGAAGAGCGAGAAATGCCAGTATCAGTAGGTTTTTCATGTGGAGTAAAACCAATCAGTAAGCTCAGCAGCCCGCAAGGAGAGTCTCGATGCTGCGTCGGACTGAGGCTCGAAGGGTGGGGAAAACACCCCATGGCGGTTGGGTGTCGGATCACACACTTTCGTGGTTAGGCGATGAGAAGGTGACTTCAAACCGCGTGATTCAACAAAACCATCCGCAACTCATGAAAAAACGCATCTCATTCCATGCATCCACTCGCATTTCTCATTCAAACCAACTCGCGGGAAAATCTGCGTGTCAAAACGCATTCGGCGGGGCTTTCAGCTCTGCAATGGCAGGCCTAGGACTGATCGTGTTTTCGTGCCAAGCGAGCGGTCAGGCCGTTCCGTTAGGTGAAGCGGGAAATTTTGCTGTAGTCAGTGCAGCAGGCGTGACCAATGACGGTTTCACGATCGTCAACGGCAACATCGCGCTCAGCCCGCTGACCACGATTACGGGTTTCAGCAATGCACTGCCGCCATCTGGCAACGGATTCGTAAATGGCGTGGTGCATTACAACGACTCGCAGGCGATGCTTGCTCAGAGTGACGCGCTCACGGCTTACAACACACTCGCGGGTTTGCCTTATCTGCCCGCGAACAATCTGACTGGCCTCGATCTGGGAGGGATGACGCTTGCCCCAGGCGTTTACCATTTCAACACATCCGCCGGACTGACGGGAAATCTCACGCTGGCCACCGGGGCTGATCCGAATGCCGCCTATGTTTTTCAAATTGGCAGCACGTTGACCACCGCGACCACCTCATCGGTGACGGTGACGGGTGCGGGCGCAGGCGTCACACCGAACATTTTCTGGCAGGTCGGCAGTTCCGCCACGCTCAATACCGGGACCTTGTTTAGCGGCAACATCCTCGCCCTTGCGAGTGTCAGCATGGGAACGGGTTCCAACCTCGCCATCGGTAGGGCGATTGCACTGAACGGCGCGGTGACGATGCTTAGCAACACATTATCTGCTCCGCTTGTGCCAGTGATTCTGCTGCCGGGCCGCTTTTGGAACGGCTATTCTTCCAACCTGTGGACTGCGAACAACTGGTCTTCGACTGTGAGTGCCACGGATCAAATCCCACTCGGAACCAACGTGGACGTCGTTTTTTCCGTCAATCCAGTTCCCATCAATCAGAACACCCTGCTCAACGCGGACGTCACCATCTCCAGCCTGACGGTGAACGATTCCGCGCAAGTGAGCATCCAAGGTAATAACACCCTCACCATCTCCGCGACTGGCTCGGTGACCGGTATCAACATCAACAATGGCGCGGGGCTGGTCACCATCGGCAGCAGACTCCGGCTAGGAAACTTGTCTCAAGTCATCGACGTCAGCAATGCCGCCGGCCTAGTCATCAACGGCGTGATCAGTGGCACAAACGGACTGACCAAAGCGGGATCGGGCGTCCTGACATTGCTCAACACAGAAGCCTACACCGGCGCAACAGTCGTTTCCAACGGCACCTTGCGACTTGGTAACGGCATCACAGCTGGCGTTTCCATCGCATCCTCAGATTCCGTGTTCATCGCACCAACGGGAACCCTTGCCCTCAACCTCGCGAACGGGGAAACTTTCAGCAAAAACGTCATCGATAACGGCCAAATCCATTGGATCGCGCCGGGAACGAACACTCAGGCTTCCACTAGTGTATTCAGCGGCACCGGCAGCATGCTTGTCACTGCGCCCACCAGAACCGTGCTGCTTGGAAATAATACATTCAGCGGCGGCACACGGATTAATACGCCGGGTGAAGTTTTTGTGGGTAACCCAAATGCCAACGCTTCATCCCCATTCGGACTCGGCGTGCTGACGATCAACAACGGCCGCATCGACACGGTGAATTCCCAGTTGCTCCAGATCGCCACAGGCGGCTACGTGCAAACCGGTGGCGAAATCGCGATGCATCTCCAAGGCACGAATCCCGGTGACTACACGCGGTTTCTGGTGGCGGGTTCATCCGCTCTCAGCGGCGGCACGGTGTTTGTTTACGACCTGAGCGGAAATTACGTGCCGTATGGCGGAGACACCCAGAACATCATCGCGACCACAGGCGGGCTCGTTGGCCAGTTTGCTTCGAATTTCCCGGAATCTCGCTTCTACAACAGGGCTTTCGACGTGGAGTTCTTCTATCATCAGGGAGACACCTTGCTTTATCCATCGGTGACTTATGATCCTGCGAACGCCAACATCACTTGGGTTCAGGATTCGTTTCAATCGGTCCCCGGTCTGACTCCGAACCAGTTTGCCTTGGGCGGCGGGCTTGATGGCTTCGCTGGCGCAAACGCGGGGTTACCCGACAACGTGATCGCATTCCTCAACGGCCAAAACATCAGCAACTTGGCCGCGATGTACAATCTCATCGCACCTGACGAATTGACCGCGATTTTCAAAATGGGCTTCGCGGCTTCGGAAATTCAGAATGCCAACATCCGGCGTCATCTCGACCGAGTGCGCCAAGGCACGACGGTCGAAACTCAACAAGTCCAGACGACCACCGACAGCAAGGGCGGCATGTCTCAGGAAACTGTGATGACTCGGGAAAATCATCTCTGGACCATCTTCGTCGAAGGAACCGGCGGCTCCGCCACCGTGGACGGCGACAACAACGCCAACGGCTATGACTTTGATACCATGGGCGTCACCGTCGGTGCCGACAAACGGGTGAGCGAGAATCTCGCCATCGGCGTCTTGGGTGCTTATGGCAAATCCGACGCGAGTTTGATCAACGGCGGAGACATCGATGCCGAGGGCTTCAATGGTGCGGTTTATGCCACTGCATTTAACCCAAGTTTCTCATTGTGACGCTGTAGCCTTTGATTTTGCAGGGATCCTCTACCAAAGGCACTACAAAGTCGTGATTAGTCTATCTTCAGGTCGGGTTCGTTTTGGGCTGTCTACATGATGAATTTCCGGGCTGGATA
>JBGSLX010000088.1:0-13292 GCA_041740475.1 Akkermansiaceae bacterium
TCCATCCCTGCGCCCATGCCACGGATTTGCTCAACGACTTGGTCAGCAAGATCGGGGCGATCACGATTGATGATGATGACGGCGACGGTCATGGGGCGGGTCCTGCTTCTGGGAACGCTGAGCTCCAGCTCGGTTAAACTAACGGGCGTATGCTCAAAATTGATCGCGGTAATGCAGCAGCGGAAAATAAAGCGGATCCTCCACCTTCGGCGAAATGGGGACATCGCTCGGCTGTTTCATCGCCTCGGGAGGACATGCGAGACTACGCGCATCGCCATTCGTTATTTCATGAGAACTCAATCGCGCCTGCACCGCCTCCAAAACGACCCGACCATAGTCCGACCACGGATGTTTTCCCTCAATCCACAGCAACCGATCCGCAAGCCCTGCCTGCTGAAAAACACGAGCCGTCACTTCCGAATCATCGACCAGCAAGTCATAGTGCGGAATGCCCGCGACATACGAAACCGCCCACGGCGTCTTCACTGCAAGCGATCTCGGCCGGATTGCATGGGCGCTGGCCGATGGCTCATGGTCGATTTTTTCTCTCTCCGCCGCCAGCGCGGCATGGACCATATCTTCCGCAACAACGATCCGTCCCTTTGTCCCCGAAAAAAGCTCATCCAAAACCGGAAATCTCATCCTGAGGTAATCCACTCGCCGCCGCGCCGAGGCGGTCACCATCACTAAACCCAGCCCGCGTTTTTTGAACCCTCGCAAGCCGTCGATCATTCCCGGACGGAACGCCACCTCCACCTGCGGTTGTTTGAGAAACGGATGCCGCTTGCGACAAGCGACACGCTCGGAACGCCCGCGAGCTAGCTGTTTGGCACTCGCCAGCCAATCGGTCGTGAGTCGATCTTTTCTCAGACCGGGAGCGGCCTGCCCCATCGGCCCCCAAGCCTCACCCGCTGTGAAAGAGCCCATTAATAAGGTGTCATCCAAGTCCACCGCCAGCCAGCGACCTTCTAGTGACGCGTCAGCTAGCAGTTTCTCACTCCCGACAGTCGGCAGCGAAATAGGAGAAGTTTCTAGAAAAACTGCCTCTGGGACACACAAGTCGCTCTTGCGCAGTGACTTGAGGCAAGTTTCTACATCCCAATCATCGTCTGAGTCGCTCATCGCCAATCCACGTTTTCACGAATCACACGCGCCGGGACGCCTGCGGCGAGACAGCGTGGCGGAACTGCCATCTGCAGGCTGCCATGATGACCATCCCTCATGTGGATTCGCCCATCCAGCCAATGAGTGTGCGAGCGTGGACTTGCCAATCGAGCCGCTCGGCGGCGTCTCTACCCGCCCCGAGAGCCAATGATCGATAACATTCGAATGATTCAAACCATCGTTTTAATTCCACGGCCACCGACCGACACCAATTTTCCGCCGGAAACAAGCGACCGGTTACGCCATCGCGAACAGCGCTCGTCACACCACAACTTTCGACACCGATGCTCGGTAGCCCGTAAGTCGCAGCTTCGCCAAATACAATTCCAAAACACTCCGCCTGACTGGCGAGAATGAAGACGTGCGCAGTTTCATACAGTCGTTCTAAATCTTGATTTTCCGCGACATTTGATCGGTTTAAACGGCCATGCACGGTCACCCCTGCCGGGATGGTGACACCTTCAGGCGGTGTGCAGCCGACGATGTCTAAGACCACATCAAGCCCGAGACGTTTGGCCTCGATCACCACTCCGATGGCATCGTTCATGCGTTTGCGCTCCCACTCGGTGCCGACCGTGAGCAAGCGCAGTGGCTGAAATTTCCTCTCGGCCACCCGTTGTTGGATTTCTTGTTGGCTCCATCCGGATTTGACGTTCGCACCAAATGGCAAAACCCGGACACGCTCTGCCAAATCGGGATAACGCTGCCGTGTATCATCAGCAGCCCAATCCGAAGCAAGCGCTGCAAAGCGAGAAACACTCAGTCCCTGCTGCCACATGCGCTCGCCTTGGATCAGCGCAGCGGGCGTTTGACGGGCAAAAGCAGGATAAGTTTCAGCCAACAAAGCGAAATTACAGTCGCCGATGAAACCACACGGAATCGTCAACTGCGCATAAGCAATCGGGTCGGGATGGATCGACAGCACAAAATCCACCGGCGCGGTTTTTCCGGCTTGAGCGACCAGCTCGCGACTGCTCGCAGCCAGAGATTGAAGCGAATTCAGCGCGTAACGACCCACCATCGCAGGATCGGGCTTTTTTTTGAAAAAACCTGCCAAACCTGAATGTCTAAAATTTGTCGCACGCTCTGGAGTGATTGGAACCAAGTCCACGCCGCAGCCAATCAATGCCTCTCGGACCGAATTCGGAATTCCCGACCATGAAGCACGGCTGGATGAATCCTCTTCCGATAAAAGCGCGACTCGCATCAGTTTTTAGAAATGCGGCTGCCTCAGCGGTTTGCCAGCAGCTTCAAGGCTTCGCGCAAACGAGCGCCGGAATCCATTTTCGCCGTCTGAGACAGCAGTTTCCGCGCCTGCCAGAAGATCTCAAGCGACCGAACTTCGGGGTCTTGAATGACTTCTCTGAGGTAAGCAGGACGGGACGCCCGCGCTCTATTTGAATGGGTAATGAGCAAATCGAAAGCCATGGCCAAAACGTCACCCGCGTAGGAATCTCGGATGTCTGCCGCTATCGTTGGATCACCGTCTGGCAGCTTTTTCGTCACATCCATGAAGAAGCGAAGTTTGTGCAGCGCGTGAGTGTCCCAGTTGGATCGTTTTGGACCGCCAGACACGCGGTAGAGCTGTTTCACCGCATCAATGTGTGTAACGCCGAGTCCAGTTTGATCGAGTTTCCAAAGCAGATGGTAATCCTCGATGGTGTCATACCGACCATCGAAACCACCTGCTTGGAGCAGAATTTCTCGCGGATAAGTGAGTGCACAGGGTCGGCACAAGACGCCATCCAGCGGTCCGAGCAAGCCGGGGCAGAAGTCGCCAGTGAGCTCGATCACTTCACCTGCGCGTATTTCATTTTCCTCAAAGTGGTAGCCCTGTGTTTTCCAGTGCAAGAGCCGCATTTCCGGGTTTTCAAGCGCTGCTTCGTGCCCAGCCAAAGGCAACGGAACGTCATCACCATCCACAAACTCGATGAAATCTGCGGTTGAATTGCGAGCGCACGTATTCCGCGCCTCCGAGCGACCAAGGTTGAATCGAGCCTCAATAATTGCCACTCCTCGTTCCTGAAGAAGGAATCGAAGATCATCCGGAATCACATCTTCTGGGAAATCGTTGATGACCATCCACTCCACACCGGGCTGAAACAGGCCGTCATTGCTCACCCATTTCCTGAGCCAGCACCATTGTTGATAGATGGTAACCGCGCGACAGATCGTTTTCATTCAGGATGAAGGAGTTGGAGCAGCAAAATCGGCAGAAAGTTCGGCTCTCAGGCCAGATG
Source organism: Akkermansiaceae bacterium (assembly GCA_041740475.1). Lineage (GTDB taxonomy): Bacteria > Verrucomicrobiota > Verrucomicrobiia > Verrucomicrobiales > Akkermansiaceae > Luteolibacter. The sequence continues at coordinate 3,405 of JBGSLX010000088.1, forward strand.
CCAGCCATTGGCGGACTTTGGCAGCTCCCTTCTCGCGGCCACGGACTCGGGCGGCCTCCACTTCATCGAGGAAAATTTGTTCCGGCGTCGGCGCGGAAGAACGGAGCTTTTTCCACCAAGTTAAAAGCCGATCCGCACGACAGGGCGGCGACGGCGACGGTGGTGGAGGGTTGCCGTAAAGATGACCCATCAACACGTTGGATTCGGCGATTCCTTCAGTAAGTCGCAGCAAATAGGCAGGCTCCACACGAGCGGCAGGGATCAAGTGTTCGATCACCAAGTCAGGAAAAAGTCCGACCGCCAGACCGTTCTGGCAAGCACACAGCGCAAGGTCGAGATCACCTCCCGAACTGAGAGATTCTCCCTTGCGATCCAGTTCTTGCCGCAGTGGATCCCGAGAACAGCGCTCCATGTAATCTCTGGCAACCGCACGGCGAACTACCATTCCAGCACCGAACGGCGTGAAAAAAATCGCGGTGGTCCCTTTTCCCATCGCCCACATCGGATGCGAAACTTGCCGGAGTGCGAGTTGATTAAGGACCGAAGTCACCTTGGGTTCGGGCTGCTTTTCGTAGCGCGGGACGATGCTTCCTCCAAAAGCACCGACCCACGGGTGCTCGTTCGCGATGTTCAACGCCGTTTCCAAGTAGTCAGTTTGCGCAACATTGTCGTCGTCGATGAAAATCAGCAAATCGCCGCTGGCTTCCTTGATTCCTGTGACTCGGGCAGCCGTTAGGCCAAGCCGCTCTTCCCGCACGATTCTGCCCTGCGGGTGCCAAGCGACGGTCGTTTGTCTGTTCAGTGGCGAGGTTGAGGCATTATCGATCAACAAAAGCTCCCACTGGACCGCGGGAAGAGTTTGTACCCGCAAGGCATCCAGAACCTGTTGAAGCCGCTCGAAATTTGGATTGTGGGCGCAAATGACCACTGAGATCTGAATCTGCATGATGAATCAAAAATTTATTTTTTGAGAAATGTGACTTCAAAAGCCTTCTCTCAGCTACTCAGCCAGTGCGACCAAGCGCTGTGCCAGCACGCCAGCCGGATCACTGGGCACCAATTCTCGGATTCTCTGCGCGGCGCGTTGCCCCATTTCTTGCCACTGGTCTCGCGCCAGATAAGCGCGCTCCATCGCGGCATCGAGGCTTCTGACGCTCGGAAACTCTGCCACAAATCCAGTTTCTCCATCTGCAATCATTTCAGTCATTCCAGCGACATCGGTGACGATGGCTGGGCGGCCACAAAGCATCGCTTCCACCAGGCTGATAGGCAGTCCTTCGTATCGCGATGGCATGATCAGAGCATGATTCTCTCGCCAGATCGCCTCGACATCAGCGACATATCCAACAAAGCGAATCGTCTTTTCGAGACCGTGATGGGTGACCAGCTTTTGCAGGGAGTTTTTCCACGGGCCATCGCCGAAGCATGTCACCTCAAGCGCTCGCGAACGCCATTTTTCCATCGCCAGCAAGCCGATGAGCAGGTCTTGCCCCTTTGCCTCGGGACACAATCTGCCGACACACGCGAGCTTCCATGGTTCCCCTTCTGCCCGTGCGGGCCATGGGAGATTCACATCCCATGAAACATTGAAGGGATTGCGAACCACCTCCGCGTTTGGCAACGGTTCGGCAAATTGCACCCGAAACATTTCGAGGTTCGCTTGAGAAACGAAGAAACATTTCAACGCCGCGCGGTAGGCACTCACCACCCTTGCCGCAAAATGATCGCTTGGCCACCAATGAATGACATTCGCATGTGCCACGCTGACATATGGAAGCTGAGAATCTCTCGCGAATTCCATCCACTGAAGGCTGTTGTAAATCCCCGAGTCCGAAATGAAGACGAGGTCCGGCTGGAAACCCATCACGCGATCCCAAGCAGGCTGAAAACCTGGCACTTTGGGCGTTTTTGATCGCAATCGGCTGACGACTCGGTCCGTCCGGGATGCATTGATGAACTCGTGCCGAACTACGAGAGCCCCGGCGTCGCGTAGTTTCGTGAACTCTGCAAAGTCCTCAGTATCAGCACCTAGAGACACCATCACATGATGCCCAGCAGCCACTAAGGCTTCAGCGGTGCGACACCAAAGAATTTCACTGCCACCCCACTTCCAGTCCTGCATACCACTGAGAAATGCAATTTTCATAGAGGTGACCCAAAAATCGTTTCCCGCATCTCTGCGGCAAGAGTCGGCCAATCGAAATGCCGAACTGCCCACTCACGACCGAGCGCGCCAGCGGTCTGTTGACGCTCGGAATCATCCAACCACGCTAAGACTTCATTGGCATGATCCAACGGATCTTGGTGACGACAAAGCGCTCCGGCACCTTCTGGCAAGTAATCAGTCACTCCACCGATGTTCGTCGTGATGACCGGCAATCCGCACGCCATCGCTTCGATCAAAGCATTGTTTGCGGTGGCTTCCAGCAGTGGCAGAAACAACAAAGTCGCTTCCTGATACATTTGCCGGAGTTCGTCCGCAGACAATCCCGCGTGCCAACGCACCCGTTCATCAATCGCCAGATTCATCAGTTCCTCAGCATTTCGGGCCGGGCGCGGAACGACACAATCCAGAGTCACATCCGGGCGCTTTTCCCAGATATGCGCCATCGCAAGTCTAAGCGTGTGGAAATCTCGAAACCAATTTCCTGCAATCATCAGCTTGGGTGCCGAGCTTGGTTTTTTTCGCGCAGCCGGGGTGAAAAAATCGTGCCTCACGCCGTGCTTGATCACTTTGATCCGGCCATCGCAAACCTGCCGGAAGTAGGCGGCTTGATGCTCAGAAACGCAGATGATATTCGCCAAGCCTTCCAACGCGGAAAAATCGCCCCAGTGCAAGCGGTGCCAGCACGGCGGTTGATGGAAAACGACGGAAACCTGTTTCCTGATTTCCTTTCCTGTCATCGCCATCGTCGGCCCCATATGACTCTCGCCCGCGCTCAACAAAAGCTTCGCATTTACTCCTGCGGAAAGGCGTTCCAGCGCTTGGCGCACGGTGAAATCATGCTTGAGCGTGACGTAATGCGATGGCGACGGAAAATCAGGCACCGCTGGCGGGATTTTCCTTACGCCAAAACGATCCAAGTAGCGCTCCATCCGCGTCGGCGAAGGCAAGTGACTAGCCAGCTTCACATGCTCAACTTGCCCCGGAGTGAGCTGCTCTAATGCTTCCGCCAACGGATCGTATCCGCTGACATTTGCCATGTGATTCCAGGTCTCACGTATGACGATGAGTGTGTCGCTAGGCATCGTTGACGGGTGATATGGATCTCAGCGCCAGCGCGAGTTCATGGCGGGAGATCGCATTGAATTCAGTCATGGCGGCCACGCACTCCTTGCCGAGTTGGATGGGAATTTCCGGCTCACGCAGCCAGCGGATGACGGTGTCGATGAAATGAGAAACGTCGGTTACGGTCATCAGTCCTCGCCCCTCAAAAGCCTCAAGCCCCTCGGCCGCAGAAGGAGTTCCGACGACGGCTCTTCCGTATGACATGGACTCCACCGTTTTGATTTTGAGACCAGTGCCACCTGTCATCGGGTTGATGCTGAAGGCAAATTGTTCGTGAGCTTCTGCCAGATCCGCCAATTCACCGAGCAACTTCACGGATGGCGCTTCCGCGAGCGACTGGCAAATTCTGCCGCCGATGAGCAGCGTCGCAGCAGGGACTTGCTCGATCACTCCGGGCCAGACTTCGCTCAAAAACCACTCGATTGCGTTGATATTGATCGGATTGTCGGAGGCGATGTAGCCGACCTGCAACTCGGCACCGGCTCGACGCGGAACCTCAACTGGATCCACAAAATGACCGACGGTGTGGACTTCACGGTCCGCACCCAGCATGCCACGGAAAAATTCCGCCTCCTTCGCTTGGATCGCGAGAATCACATCGGCCCGTCGCAGCCCGATTTTCTCTACCTCGCGACGAGTGCTGAACCAAAAGTTGGTGATTCCTTGGCTCGCTAGGCGTTCTTTTCGATCCGTAAAAACATCATGGGTGTCGATCAACTTGAGACATTCCGGCGGAAACGCCATCAGGAAGGCTGAGTGAAACACGTATGAAACCAGCACTTGTTGATACTTTTCCCGCTTTTGCAAACGACGGGCCTCTAGGTGCCAGTGTGGTCGGAACCAGTGGTCCAGTTCAGCATTCAACTCGACACCATCTTCTGCGTCGGAGTCCGGTCTGATGCCGACTTTTGCCAGTCTGCGAAGAATCGCCCGAGAATACCTGGACCAAAGTGATTGCTGAAAATTTGGCCCAAAGGACCAAACCCAGCGGTCGATGAATGGCAGCGTTCCAGTTCGCTCCTCGTCCGCCATCCGCACTCCAGCGAAGTCAATCTGCCAGCCCAGACGCCGCATTTCCACCAGCAGCGACCGCAACCTCGCTCGATTTCCGAGAAATGGCGGCCCGGCACCAATCTCGGAGATGACCAAAATTCGCTTCTCCATGTCACTCGTCGGCCCGCGAAATCAAAGGTTCAGTCGAAATTTTTCCCCGCCAATTCGATGACGTGAGGAAGTTTCGTTCGAATGGTTTGGGCCAGCTCGATGCGTTCTCGCACCAGACGATGCAGCAGATCCTCCACTTTCTGAGAATCCGCCGTGTCTTCGGGACTAATCAGAAGCCATTCGGGCAGACCGAAATGTTCGAGCAGGCCAATAAATTTTCCCTGATAAGTGATTGCCGCCATTGGGACGCCTTGGGACAGCGCCGCGATTCCTAAATGCATCCGACCTGTAACCAATACATCTAGGCTTCCAACCACGAGCTTCAGCTCTGCCGCAGTGGGTTCACCTCTTAAAATCTGTATGCGTTCTCCCAGTTCTGGAGCCAGCAATTGATCGATTTGGGACAAACACTCCTCGTCTTTACTTGCTGGGCGCATGTCATGAGGCAGCAATACCATCACAGCATTGTGCGATTTACAGATGTTTCTAACGGCATCAGCGACTGCCTTGAGAGACGACTGAATCGTGGTTTGAGAACAATGCCGGAAAAGGTGCGTGTTGATGTTCAGTCCGATTGCTAGGCTACCAGATCGCTGACTTGATTGGATCCACTCGATTAAAATCTTAATTTCCTGACTCGGATGACTTGCCGGCTTGAGAAGGAACGCGATGTCAGAAACGAGTCGGGCTTTCCGCTCAAAGAGAGAAGAAAATCGCCTGTGCGAGACAGGATCTCGAATGTTCAGACAAAACTCGCTTTTAAGTGAACGCACAAAATCAATGACATCTGGAGCTGGTGATTCGTTAAAACTACATCCCATAATGCTCGTCTTGGTCCCCATCATCTGAGAAACCTCGCCAAAACGCCAAAAATTCTTTGTGAACTCTGGACAGTAATACCCGTCCATGACGTCCGCGCCCACAAGCGTCAAATGGTCATACTCGACTATCAGGCTTCGAACGCGGTCGAAATTGGGCGGCCAAACCTGCTCTGCGACATATCCCGCAGCGATTGCTGCGGCGCTTGCGGCATCAGTCGATGTGACGATCCCAATTTTGATCACACGCGCACGAGCGTGGAATTCCTCGCGGATCGTTTCAATCATGGCCTGGTCCCCGCGTGAACCGAAGATGTCAGAAGGGTCACCAGGCAAAATTAAAACCCTACAGCGACCCCCATCTCTCAAACGCCGCACCAAACGTTTGAGCGCGATACGCAAGTTGGTTCTCATGCGAGATGTCCGGGATTTCAATCGTCGCAGCATGCCAATCGAGGTTGTGAATTCATGGATGAAAAAACGTTTTAGGGATACTGATGGTTAGTCTTACACGGCCATCATGCCCGAGTTGTGCGGTATTACTCAAATTCGGTAGGCCGCACCACCTGCGCCTTTGCCGCTTAGCACGACGTGGATTCCCTGATCGATTCTGAGGTAATAGCCCATCGTTTCTCGATCTGTCATGACCACCACCACTCGATAGCGGCCGGCTGATAGACGCAGCTCCTGAATCTTTAGCTCGTAGCAATTCATGCCCTCATTCAGGGAAAATAGCTCCTCATAGTCCATCGACTGCCATTCTGCGATTGGGATGTCGGAGGCATCGAAAAAAACCACTCGCCAGAAGATTTCTTCCATCTTTGCGGATGAAACCACATCCAACGCGAGTGTGAGATCCCAGCCTTTCTTGAGTTGAACCAACTCATTTTTTTTGAGTGTCACATCGCTCAGAAAGGGCTCTTTGGTGAGTTCCAGCCCAGTTTGACGATTGGCATTTCCGGCGTTGAGCCGATTGTATTCGTCGATGCCACTCTCGACTGGCCCGAGATAAGTAATCGCACCTTTGTGAGCGACCAATACGGACCCACACGTTTTGACGATGTCGAACATGCTGTGGCTCACCAAGATGACGGCGGTGCGCGGCAAAATGTCACGGATGCGGTTGTAGCATTTCACTCGGAAGTTGATGTCGCCGACGGCCAATACTTCATCGGCCAAAAGAATGTCTGGCTCCATGGCGGTGGCCACGGCGAATCCGAGTCTCACTTGCATGCCCGAGCTGTAGGTTTGAACTGGTGCATCGATAAATTCCGCCAACTCTGAAAAGTCCACGATTTCATCGATCTTCGATTTAATTTCCGTCTGACTGAACCCGAGAATCGAGCCATTGACGTATATATTTTCGCGCCCCGACAGCACCGGATTGAATCCTGCACCGAGCGCGATCAGCGCGCCCACGCGCCCCCGCATTTCGATGCGCCCGGCATCCGGTTTGATCAGGCCGTTCAACATCTTCAGCAGCGTGGTTTTTCCCGCGCCATTGTGACCGATCAAGCCGAGACACTCGCCACGCCGTAGCTCAAACGAAATATTTCTAACCGCGTGAAACTCCCCATCGCGCAAAGCGGGCGCACCGTCATGTTCCAATGTCCGACTGTGTGCCGCCTGTTTCCAAGATATCAGGTCGGTCACGGAATCCCTTAGCCCGTAAAGCAACGACTTCTTGAGATTTCGGCAAAAGACTTTCGAAAGCCGATCCACTTTGATCAGAGGTTCGTCGGTGAAGGCAGCATTCATGGAATTTCAGAAAGAGAGAAACGTTCAGACACGAGTTCGTGAAAACTACATGCCCATGCGCTCAATCAGGCGCGGCACCGTGACGTGGAAAATCGCCCAGCCTACGAGCAACAGAACAAAGGCGATGGCGGTGATCAGTCCTGCGATGGGAAGTGCGTCCCAAGGACCGCCGACGAGTGTGGCGCGACCCGTTTCGAGCAAATATGTCACGGGGTTAAGCCGATTGACCCAACCCAAAAAGCCTTCCGTCGCGACCGGATAAACCACTGGCGTGGCATACATCGCGAATTGTCCGAGGATGCCAATGGCGCGGCCAACGTCCGAATAAAGCAGGCCAATCGGGGTGAGGAAGGCGCCAATGGCCGTGCCAAACATCACCAGTGCTAGGTAAGCGAACGGGAAAAAGAGGATCGTCCAAGACGGAACTAACTGCGCGTAGAAAAAGATTGGTATCAACAGAACCAGCCGCACCGCCGAGATCATCGTGGTTTCTCCAATGCCAGCGAGGACGGGCGCGATGCGTGGGAAGTTGAGTTTTACCAGCATCGACTTCGCGGCGTTGAGCGAATTGATCGGCTTGGTGAGGCTGTCGAGAAATGCCTGCCACAGCAAAGTGCCAATCATCACGAACGCGGGATACGGCATGCCGGTATCCGCCACTTGCACCACGCCCGAGCGATTGAGGAAAATCCACACCAAGGTGTTGGCGATGGGCGGAAAGAACAGCCACGCGTAACCGAGAATGCTCTGCCGGAACTGAGCCCGCATGTCGCGGGTGAAGAGCGTGATGGCAAGTTCGCGCGAATTTCGCAATTCAGCCGCCATTTCGCGAAACAGTCGCATCGGATCGGCCAAGCCAGAATCCGGGCTGTAAACCGTGAGCGGGAGTTCCGATGATGAGGACGACCCGGGGGTTGAGGCATTCATAGATGAGTGATCGGTCAAAATATGCTGGGCTTGGGTGGATATTTAAACCCCCGGGCGATGCCAACTGTGTGGGTAATCCGAAATTCAGAAATAGAGACAACGAAATCGTCGAAATCGGCTAAAAAAGAAGTTGAAGCAAAAGGACGAGTCACCCGTTTGGTGAATCTCCCCAAGCTGTTTCTTCATTCTTCTTTCGATGCTTTTCGCGCTTTTCGTTGTTCCAATATTCCCATCTTGGGGGATTTCTGGAAATCCGTGACGCTGCCGCCCTTGGTCAATCTCCCGTTTCACGAGAAAAACCAGATCGGAATTGATGGCAATCGCCACGTCGTGAAGTGCTTATGAGCAGCACGTTATGACCGAAGTCAAAAAGCCTGCCGGGCCGAACTGAATACGCTTGGCGGAACGCGGTGAAGATAAATCACGCCCAGCTTGGCTTTGGCTGCGCTCGTCGGCCTCTCTTGTGGAAAAATCCTCATGCGCCAGTCGCTCAAAAAAATCAGGGACCATGGATCTTTAAGCCGACTTATCTGTGGTGCCGACGGACGAGCCATTGCGAGATTTCTTGGCCCGCTGCCGCCGTTTCTTAATTTCCTTATCGTCCTCCGATTCTTCCGTTCCGTAGGCACCGTATGAGCCATTCGCGCCGTAACCGTAGCGATAAGGACGCCCACTACGGTCGAGGCTGTAACTGCCGTAGGAATAGTTTTCGCCGATCCGATGTCGGCATTCTTTGTAGCCATTGAAGACCAAGCCGGAAGGATGAATGTGCGTCGATGAAAGCTGTTCCAAAGCGCGGTGGGCTGCACCTCGTGGGCCGAAGTTAGCACGAACCACGAGGCAAAAATTGTCCACCAACTTGGCAATCACCCGAGTGTCCGGCACGGCGAGCAGGGGCGCGGAGTCCACCACGACGAGGTCGTATTGCTCACAAGCCTCAGCAAAAAGTTGCTTGAGACGAGTGACATTGAGGAGTTCGCCGGGATTGGGAGCCCGCTTGCCACAGAACATGACGTGGAGATCCGCAGCGCCGACATCGCGAACAATCGCATGATCGAGGGCGACTTGCCCAGCGAGCCACTCCGTCACACCGGGGCCGAGTTCTGAGCGGATGTGCCCGAACATCTGGTGGATGTTCGGTTTGCGTAGGTCGAGATCGATCAACAGGGTGCGCCGCCCCTGACCGGCGGCCGCAAGGGCGAAGTTGGACGCCACTAGCGACTTGCCTTCACCGGGCAAGGCTGAGGAAAACAGCGTGACCTTGCGTTTGGTCTCGTCCCCAAGCAGCGAGATCGAGGCGCGCAAGATGCGAAACATTTCGGCGAAATTCGTGGATGAAGTCCCGGGGCGAAACACCAGCCGGGGGTCCCAAAATTCTTGCTGTGGATCGACGGCGAACTCTGGGTGTTTCTTGTTGTAGTGACGGAGCGCTTGGTCGAGGTAGCGGATATCGATGTTCGAGACTGCCGCAAGAACATGCTGGCCCGTTTCAAACTCTGTTTGCGCCACTGAGTGGAATTTGTTGTCCAGCCGGACGAATAGAAACGCGACGGCGAGGCCTGCGGCCAAACCAAATGCCACTCCATTGGTGCGGATTTTTTTCGCGTTGGGCGAGCTAGTGCCGCCTGGCAGACGAGCATAACTGTGCATTTCTGCGTTCGAATCTTCACCCTCACGATTGATGTTGGACTCCTCCAATCGCGTCAGAATCGTGTTAAACACAGACATCTGGCTCGTGATTTCTCCTTCCAGCACGCCTGTCCGCGCAAGCAGGAGCTGGCGAGCGACTTTCAACCGAGTGTCCTGATCTTCTAGGGATGCTTTGATTTCTTGGCCCGCCGTTTTCCAATAGCTCTCATCTGCCGAAGCCCGCCGCGCGATGCCGAACTCTTCGAGGAATCGGGATTTCAGCCCATCAAGTTCGCTGACCGC
>JBGSLX010000089.1:0-4242 GCA_041740475.1 Akkermansiaceae bacterium
CTATGATATTTCATTAGGCACTACAAAACGATAATTCGGATCAATTATCAATGAGTTATGACTATTTTAACTCCAAAATAGCCTGATATCGGCTTAAAATAAGAGATTTATGTTAGGCTTTGAGAAACTTGGGCTAGGTCATCCAGTCCGAGATCCTTCGATTTTGCGATGGCAAAGTCATTTCCCAGCGCCGCAAGCCGCGCCTGATAGAATGGCTCAAAGATCGACCAAGCGCACGCTCTCAGTTCATCGAGCGATATGGAGTCCGGATGCATTTTGATGCCTTCTGCCACCAGAGATGGATTGTGACTGACCGCATGAAACAGATGATGGTGTTCCGGCAGGGCAGCCAAAATCAGCGGCAGACCAGAAGGCCGGGAATAATTTTCCAACACACTGCGATCCACCGCGCGGAAGAAGCGATCTGTATCGCTGTCCACCTCATCACTTTTTCCGCCATGGCCGTGATGCATCGCTCCGCTGCTACCACCCACACCGCCATAGGAAGCGACCGTCTGATGGGCTTCGGTCAATTCCTCGCCGAGTGCGTCCGTGATCGTGCTTGGGATGCCCTCGGCAAGGTCGAGCACTTCGATCGCATCACGATCACCCTCGAAAAGTTTCATCTCATGTCGGCTCAAGCCAAGAACCTGATAGCGGTCCGCCGACTGCAGCATGCGCCGCAAAGGTTTGGTGTGAAAGCTGTCAGCAACAACCGTCAATTCCTGAACACTGCGCGGCAAAACAATCACCTTGAACCAATCTGGCGCGGCAAAGACAGCCAGCCCGTCGAGGGTGTGATTCCAAAATTCAATGTCGTGCTCCAGAGCGGCGAATGGCTCTAACAACGCACTGACTTCGGATGCTGAATGATTTTCCAACAACAGCAGTTCCAAGCTTTTCACCAAGCCACGAAAGCGAATCGGGTCCTGCTGGTTCTCCGGGTGGTGCCGGTGAGTAGGCTGGAAAAGCGAGAGACGTGGCTGCGGGTAGTGATCGGCGGAAATCTCTGTCAGGATGTCATGATCGAGTCGTCTCACTTGCGAAAATTTCTCCGCATTGGCGGCTTTGGGCTGTGTCATATGAGGCCCAGAATGGTCACTCAGAAGAATGCTGAACATGGGGTAAAACCCCAACAACACCGGAGGCCACCAGGCGTGCTTTGTTACTCCGTCACCCCGCGTGGCTCGCGATGGTTCTTCACACCATGCTTGCGGCCATTATCAATCATCCAGGCCACATAGCGATAGCGCTCCATCAGCGGCAACTTACTCACCCGCGCGATTTCATCCCCAAAGGCACGCCGCAGGTAGTCCTCGTGGATGGAGCAGACACTTTCCTGCTGGTCGTTGGTGAGTGGTTGGAAGTCCGGCGTCATGATTTATCGCTCAGTAGGATACGATAATTGACCGACATGTCCGGCAAATATTTCTCCAAACTTGGATGGATTAGCGCCAGCGTGGCCTTCTTGGCCCCAGCGACGATCTGTGCAAACTCTGCTTCACCCAACGGACGAAGCGGCAAATACATTTCGGCATACTGCATGCGTACTTCATGTTGCTCTAGCAAAGTCAGCGTCTTGCCAGCCTCTGCCTTACGCACCGCCACTAGGTATGGCCTCAAATACTTTTCGTAATGCTTGACCCTCGATTCGGAGGCTCGCTGCCAAAAAATGCGCTCCGCTGCCAATGCCGCATGAAAACGGTCACGATCCTCCATCACCAGCCGAAGCGCGGGGCGCAGTTCGACGATCCCATCGGCGATGCCAATTTCGCCCGCAAGCTTGAGGATTAAATCAGCGTCGTAAAGATGCAGCCAGCCTCGCAAATCGCCTCTGCCAAGAAGCAAGATGCCCAAATCATTGATAAACGGCCAGTCCTTGTCCCGCGCCGTTCGTTTCATATCTGCCACCACATGCGGGTGTGCGTAGGGCGGCATCATCTCCTCCTGCCAGCGGCTGCGCGCGCGTGGAGCGATGCCAAAAACATCCAAAAACGCTTCCGTACCCGGCCACTCGAAATGGCTCGTCCACCCACCCCTATGCCACCGCGCATCCAGTGGCGGGCTGATATTTCCCCGGTATTGGCAGGCCGAGCCATTCAGCGGACTTTCTACTAACAACTGCAATAAATCCGGTGCCATTTCCGGCTCGCAGAGCAAATCACAGTCTTTTGTGGCCTCTGCGACCGAATAGGCGACGCATGCCATGCCGCTTGTGATCGCACAGCAAATGCCCCGCTCCTGAGCCCGACGCACCAGCTCCAAGTAAAACTCAATGATTTCAAATTGCCTCACACCCACACAGCTATGGCTTTTCCCCGACTGATACAAGCGGTTCAGTGAGCGCGATTTTTTAGCCGAGCTGGCTGTTTCATGTCATAACACGGCACCGAACAGCATTCTCGAGTAGGCGGTGAGGGCCTGATCCACTAGCTCTCATATCAAGTTATCCAAATCGGAAAGATTGCCAAACCCTGCTTCAGAAGCGTTGGCGTTCGAGGCGATACCAGCTCCAAGCGAGGAAAATCATGATCCGGTCGTCTGCTGTGCCCGTAACACCACCGATGCCGGCTTCACTTTCCATGCTGGATGGACGGTGGTCTTTTCCGCTTTCCTCCGTGGCCCGGCCAGCGCTTCAAAGCCGGAGATCACGTCGAAAAGCTCGGCGTCGATCCCGCTCTGGCGCAAGCGGTGGAAGCTGCCGTTCAGATCTTCCAGCAGTTCATCGATGTTGCGATCCGCGCGTTCCATCGCGGCCAATCGGCTGGCATTTTCGCTGGCGAGCGATTCGGCGCAGGCGCGAAAGAGTGAGACGAAAAGATATTCGCGAATGAGCGCCCGCAAGGTGGCGCTGCCTCCCATGACCTCAGGCAGGGGCTTTGTCGGCCAGGGAAGCTCGGCGAGTTTGCGTCGCCAGGTTTCGTCCAGCGGGAGCAAGCGCTGGTGAACCGGCTCGTAAATCGCGCCAGATTTTGGGCGATTGTAGAAAAGATGGAGTTCGGTGATTTCGCCACGTTTCCGATGCGTCTCATGCTCGATGAGAATTTGGCCAATGAGCGGCGTGATGGTCTGCACGGTGTTCGGCACGCTGAAGAGTCCCTGCGGAGGCAGCCCCGCTTCTGATAGACGCGCATGAACCCGCTCGCCGACGGCCCAGACTTTCGGATGTCCGGGCAGATCAGCGAGGGTTTTCACGCTGAAATCGGTCACCCTGTCATTGAACTGGCCGACCAATCCCTGATCCGAACCGAAGACGACCGCACCCACCGCATCGGCACCAGTTTTCCGAGCTGCGAAAGGGGTGGATTCACTCGCCCGAAAGCACGCGCCCAAGCCCAATTCCACGGTGCGATAGTAGTCGCCCAATGCTCTTACGGATTTCTCATATTGCCCGATGCTCGACGCGGCCAAGGCTTTCATCGTGCGGACGACGGATTGCAGGTCGCCGGCGCTGCCGATCTTGCGGCGGAGGCTGGAGGTGGTGTCGCTCATGACTTTTCTTTTTGGGAATGGAAAGGAGCAAGCTCCTCGCGGGCGAGTTCGGTGATCGTCTGGCGGTCGTTATCACTCAATTTTTCCGCGGTTTCAAAATGAGCGACAACATCCGCTGGGATTCTAACCGCCGCCTCGATGACCGCATTTTCCGCATCGGTCATTTGATCAAGTGGCACGTCGTCGAAGAGATCCGCCGTCAATGCCAGCAGCACGGCGATTTGCGCGGGCACGGAGACCGGGGCGAATTCCGGTTGCTTGAGGCAGGCGCGGATGCGGCGTCCGTGCTCGATGATTTTGCGCGTGTCGTCATCCAAGCGGGCGCCGAAGCGGGCGAAGGTCTCCAGTTCCTCAAACTGTGCGTAGGCAAGCTTAAGGTCGCCCGCGACTGCGCGATAGGCTGCGCGTTGCGCTTTGCCGCCGACACGCGAGACAGATTGGCCCACATCCACCGCAGGCAGCACACCCAGCGCGAACAGCGAGGGCGAAAGATAGATTTGTCCGTCCGTGATGGAGATCAGGTTGGTCGGAATGTAGGCGGACATGTTCTGAGCCTCAGTCTCGATGATGGGCAGGGCGGTGAGCGATCCCCCGCCGCGTCCCTCGATCAAGTGGGTCGAGCGTTCTAGCAGACGCGAATGGATGTAGAAAATGTCTCCCGGAAATGCTTCGCGTCCGGGCGGTCGGCGCAGCAGCAGGGAGAGTTCACGGTAGGCGCGGGCGTGTTGGGTGAGATCGTCATACACGATC
>JBGSLX010000090.1:0-9054 GCA_041740475.1 Akkermansiaceae bacterium
CCATCGCTGCGGAAATCGCTTTGCCGCCGCCATGGACGACGATTGGGTTGATGCCGGCGACTTCGAGAAACACGATGTCGCGCATGACCTTGGCGACGAGCTCCGGGTTTTCCATCGCGGAACCGCCCATTTTGATCAGGAACGTCTTGCCGCGAAAGGCCTGAAGGTAGGGCAGCGCCTCGATGAGGGAGTTGGCTTTATCAATCGGTTGCATGGGTTGGAGCTGGTTCGGTAATTCTAAAATTAGAGATAGAGACAACGAAAACGACGAAATTGGCTAAAGAAGAATGAGTGCGGGCGGAATGGCGACACACCCTTTTGGTGGTTACCATTTTTTCCACACAGGGTGATTCAAGCGACCGCCGTTAGCGCCAGTCCAGCGCGGGCGAGCAGCGGTTCCAGTTCGGGATTGCGGCCCATGAAACGGCGATATAGCTCGTCCACCGGCGCGGAATTTCCGGCACTGAGGATGTGTTTGCGAAACGAGCGACCGGTTTCTGGGTTAAGCACGCCTTCCGTTTGGAAACGCGTGAAGGCATCCGCGTCCAACACTTCCGCCCATTTGTAGGAGTAGTAGCCAGCGGCGTAGCCAGTGGGGCTGGAAAAGAGGTGGCTGAAGCGCCGCAACATCGACGGAGAATCGGTTTTGAGCTGTGCGCGATAGTTGGCAAGAATTTCGCGATCCACCTCATCCATGTCACGGCCCAGCCACTTCTGAGTGTGCATGTGCAGTTCCAGATCAAGCTTCGCAAACGACAACTGGCGCATGAATCCGCTGGCGCTGAGGTAATTCCGCGCCGCGATCATCCGGGCAAACAGCTCATCTGGGATCGGTTCGCCCGTTTCATGATGGCGGGCCATCAGATCGAGCGACTCGCGGTTCCAACAGAAATTTTCCATGATTTGCGACGGCAGTTCGACGAAGTCCCATGGCACGTTGGTTCCAGACAGAGATTTCACTGGCACCTCGCTGAGCATGCCGTGCAGCAGGTGGCCGAACTCATGGAAAATCGTCTGCACCTCGTTGTGCGTAAGAAGCGCAGACTTGCCATCGATTGGCGGGCTCATGTTGCCGATGATCAGGCCGAGGTGCGGCTCGCCAGTGCGTCCAGTGTGCAGCGAGTTCATCCATGCGCCGCCGCGTTTGGATTCGCGCGGGTGCCAATCGGCGTAAAACGATCCGAGATGCGCGCCAGTCTCGGAGTCATGGATTTCGTAGAATGAGACTTCTGGATGCCAAACTTCGATTTTGGCATCGGGGTTGTCATTTCCCGGCTCGATGAAAATCGTCTCCTTCTCCTCAATCCGGATGCCGAAGAGGCGTGACGCGATTTCAAACATGCCGGACATCACGCGATCCACTGAGAAATAGGGACGCAGCGCTTCGTCATCGAGGTCGAAGTTTTCTTTGCGCTGGCGCTCGGCCCAGTAAGCGGTTTCCCAAGGTTCGAGCAGATCGACGGCTTGGCCGATCTTTGCGGCTTTGTATTCTGCGAGTTGGCGGAAATCCGCGTGAAACTCCGGAACAATCAGCGAGTGGAGGTTTTCGATGAATCCGAGAGCGCTGTCGCCGTTTTTCGCCATGCGCCGCAGCAGCGTGAGATCGGCAAAACTTTGGTGGCCGAGAATCGCCGCCTTTTCATGCCGCCGCTCCAAAATGCGCCACGTGATCGAGGTGTTGTCGCGCTCGCCGCAGGCACCGACGCGGGTGGATGCTTGCCAAACTTGATGGCGGATCGAGTCGTCATGCAGATGCTGCATCAGCGGCAGCATCGAGGGAATCTGCAGCGTGAAGCGCCATGCGGGAGCCGCGATTTCCTTGGCGCGCGCATTCGCGGCAGCGGCGGCCAGCGCGGATTCTGGCAGGCCGGCGAGCTGAGATTCATCAGTGATGACCAGCTCCCAATCGTTGGTCGAATCGAGCACATGCTCGGAATATTGTTTGGTGATCTGAGAAAGCTCGGCCTCGATTTCAGTCACTCGCTGTTTTTGTTCGGCGGGCAGGTCAGCGCCGCTTTGGAGGAAATCCGCCATCGTTTCCTCGACAAAACGCCGGGAAATCGCGTCGAGATTCGCGACTTGCGGACTATTTCCAAATGCCTTGAGCGCGGCCCACAAGCGGTCGTTTAGCGCGATGGATGAGTAAAAATCCGTGACTTCTGGCAGCATGCGGTTGAGCGCCTCGCGTTGCACGGGATTGTCCGAGACGGAATCGAGATGATGCAGGCGGCCCCAGCCGCGGCCCAGCTCCTCGGTGGCAGTTTCTAGCGCGAGGAAGGTCGATTCGTAAGTCGCGGATGCGTGGTCTTGGGAACAAATCGCCTCGATTGCAGCCTTCGCACCTTCCAGCGCGTGATGGATGTCCGGCTCCACGGCTTCCGGGGTGAGTGTGGACCAGCGGACGAGAAAATCAGGCGATAGGAATGGATGCATGGTGGATCAATGTGGGTGGAAATGCGGTAGAACAAGAGCGGATCAGCGGGGTGGCGGCGCTTGGCCAAGAATGCGGTCAAGGTCCGCGACGCGCTCCCATGGGCAGCGCTTGCGTTGGTATTTTTTCCACACAATGTCGCGCAGCTCGGTCCAGACATCGGCAGGCACTTCCTGCAAATCCGCCCAGACGGGGTCGCGTTTTTGCATGGTGGTCATGATCGTCCATCGGCCACCGATGTAATTTGCGCGGTAAAAAACCTTACCGTCGTCGGTGTTTTCAAACCACTCATGACTCTCCATGTCGGAATCGTGGTGGCGCACTGTATGCGAAACAAGCGACAAATGTGAACTTGCCTTTCGGCGGGGATGCCCGCTAGTTCCGGCCATGTCTCACCACCATTTCCTTGGTTTACTGCTTAGCGCCGCGCTGACGATCACGCTGCCAGCGGCCATTTCTTTGCCCTCTGAAACTCCTGCCGAGCTTCCTACTGGTGCCGACGGCCCTGCCAAGGAGGCGCTCGATATTTTCAAAGAAGGCCGCCACGCCAAAGCCGTCGAATTGGCGACCCCACTAGCGGAGAAGGGGAATTCCTATGCGCTATATCTGCTCGGATTCGCCCACGAAACAGGCCAAGGCGCGGACCCTTCCCGTGACAAAGCGCTCGAATATTATCGCAAGGCAGCCGCAGCCAAAAACCCAGACGCCATCTACCGCATGTCGTTCCTGCTGATTGCATCCGAGGATCCAAAGCAGCGCGATGAAGCACGCTTGGCTCTCGAAGGCATCGTCACAGAGGACCCAGCCGTAGCCGGTCGCATTCTCGGTGAGGCTCATTTGCGCGGCGCTTTCACTCCCGAGCCGGATGCAGACAAGGCCGCATTTTGGTGGCAACGTGCCAGCGAGGCGGGCGACATTCCGTCGATTTTGCTGCTGGCTGGTTTGCACGAGGGCCAATTTGGTTTTCCGAAAATGATCGACCACAAGCAGTCTGCGACTCACTACGCAAAGGCCGCCGGTCTCGGTCATGCAGGTGCGATGGCAAATCTCGGCTCGCGGCTGCTGTCTGGAGATGAATCGATACGCGACGAAGCAAAGGGCTTGGAATGGCTGAAAAAAGCCATCGCTGCGAAGGAATACGTCGCTTACCTCGCACTGGGCGACTACCAGGAAAACGTCAAAAAAGATCTCAAAGCTGCGCTCGCCGAATACGAACGGGGAAAAGACGCGGGACAGATCGACTGCATGCTGCGCGTGGCGGACTTCTATCTTGAGGGCAAAGGCGTCGAAAAGGATGAGGATCGTGGAAAGAACCTGCTGATTAAAGCAGCGGATTCAGGAAACCCGGTGGCCAATTTGCGAGTGGCGGCGGCTTTGCTGTCTGGTGAAAAGGCTGCACCGGCAGAAGTGATGGCGGGTTACGCTCGTTTGCTGGCAGCGGCAAATGGCGGTCTTTCCCAAGCCCAAAACGAAATTGGACTGCTTTATTTATCCGGAAAACTCGGACTTGCCGATGGGCCGGCTGGTGTCGCGTGGCTCACACGCGCCTCCCAAGGCGGAAACGCGCAGGCCCAGAACAATCTGGCCGCTCTCCATGAACGCGGACTCGGCAGCGTCCAAAAAAACATCGAACTAGCCGGTCAGTTGTATTTGCTCGCCGCCAATCAAGGCCACAGCGGCGCCACGCTTGCCCTCGCGCGCCTGGTGAACGATGGCATCGGCACCAAGGCCGATCCGATCAAAGCCTGGGCGCTCGCCACCATCGCGGGTGATCTCGGCGAGAAAGCAGGCACAGAACTCGCCGCGTCTATCGATGAGAAATTCGACGAAGCACAACGCGCCGCCGCAGCCAAGGAGCTGGAAACCATGAAAAACCAGAAACCAGTTAGTGCTAGTGAGACTCCACCGCCGACGGCGCCAAAGTGATTTTTCCCCGCTTGCCAGTCACTTCAGGGACACCAGACTCACATCGTGAAAGTGCTAGTGACCGCTGGGCCCACGCGTGAGCCAATCGACCCCGTCCGTTTTTTGACCAACCGGTCGTCTGGGAAAATGGGCTACGAGCTTGCACATGCATTCGCGACTGCTGGCCACCAGGTGCTGCTCATCTCTGGCCCCACCGCGCTCGATGTCCCAGATGGAGTCGATTTCATCCCAGTGGAAACCGCCGCCGAAATGCATGAGGCGGTCCGCCATCAAATTGACCGCGTGCAAGTGGCCGTCTTTGCCGCAGCAGTCGCCGATTACACGCCCGCCACCGTTTCCCCCGCAAAGCTCAAAAAATCTGCTAGTACCCTCACTCTTGAGCTGGTGAAAACCACCGACATTCTCGGCTCCGCTCGCCACGATTTCGGATTCACCGGCACCCTCATCGGCTTCGCCGCAGAAACGGAAAACCTCATCGCGAATGCTCGCGACAAGCTGAGCCGGAAAGGCTGCGACCTCGTCATCGCCAACGATGTTTCAAAACCCGGCATCGGCTTCGATTCCGAGCGCAATGAGGTCACACTCGTTTATCCCGAGCACACCGAGACTCTGCCCGAAGCGTCGAAACACGATCTTGCTCACCAACTCGTTCAAGCCATCCTCGCACTTCATTTCGCCCATCACTGACCATTTACCACCATGACCGATCTCGAACTCGCCACCCACGCCGCTCTCGAAGCAGGGAAACTCCTCAAGCAACACTTCGGCCTCGATGCCACTGTGGATGAGGCCACTCACCACGACATCAAGCTCGCTCTCGATAAGGAATCCCAAGACCTGATCACCAAAATTCTCTTGGGCGCGCGTCCCGGCGACGCGCTGTATGGCGAAGAGGGAATCGCCGGAGATCAGAACTCCGAGCGCCAATGGATTGTCGATCCGATCGATGGCACGGTGAATTTTTTCTATGGCATCCCTCATTTCTGCGTCTCCATCGCGCTGCGAGTTGCAGGTGAAATCACCGTCGGCGTGATCCATGACCCGATGGTCGGCGAGACTTGGACGGTTGAAAAAGGCGCGCCAGCTCACCTCAATGGCGTTCAGATTTCTGCCTCGAAACGCGATACGTTTGAGCAGTCGATCCTATTCGTCGGCTGCGGCAAAGACGAAGAAGCGATGCGCACTGGCATCGAGCGCTTTCGCAAGGCTTCGCTCAAGGCGCGCAAGATGCGGATGATGGGTTCCGCAGCTCTCGGCATGGCCTACATCGCCTGCGGCAGACTGGATGCCTACATTGAGTCTCGCATTTCACTGTGGGACATCGCGGCGGGATTGCTGCTATTAGAAGCAGCGGGCGGTAAGGTCGATCTCACGCCTTCGCCGGATCACCCGGACTCATGGTCCATCGTCGCCTCTAACGGCCTCCTTCCCATCGAGGAAATTCTCTAATGGAAGATAGTGGATCGCGGATTGCTGATAGTAGAATGCAAAATAAGACCCGCGCTTCATTCTCTTCAATCCACCATCTCCTATCCACGATCCACCATCCTCTTCCCATGACCGGTATCGGCTACGACGTTCATCGTTTTGCGGAAAACCGCCCGCTCGTTCTCGGTGGTGTGACGATCCCACACAGCCACGGACTCGATGGGCATTCGGACGCGGACGTGCTCTGCCACGCGATTGCTGATGCGGTATTGGGCGCGATGGGCTTGCCAGACATCGGCTTCTATTTTCCGCCCGGTGAACCTTCGTGTAAGGACATTTCGTCGCTAAAGATTCTGGAAAAATGCCGTGCACTCGCTGCGGAAAATAAACTCACGATCATCAATATCGACTCCACCTTGATCGCGGAGGCTCCAAAAATTCTGCCCCACCGCGAGGCCATGCGCCTAAACATCGGCGCGGCGCTTGGCATTCCGCCAGAGCGAGTCGGAATCAAGGCCACCACCAATGAAACGATGGGCTTCGTAGGTCGTGGGGAAGGGATTGCCGCGATGGCAGTCGCTCAAGTCGAGCGATGAGCATCGGTCCGTAGGTTAACTTGCTGGGCCCTCGGTCGCTTCCCAGATGCGTTTTTCGATGACATCGGCCGCTTCGGTCTCGCCCTCTTCTCGCAGGAAATCGCAGTAGTTTGAGGCAACCGCTTTGAGGTCTTCATGCGTCTCAGCTCCGAGTGCCTCAAAGTCTGCTAGCGATCTCTCAAAATGGCGGCGAGCCCAAGCGCGGTCACCTGTGTTGAGTAATGCGAGCGCCAGATTGTTGTGAGATTGCGCTGTGTCTGGGTGTCTTTCACCTAACAAATTGCGGCGAGTTTCCAGCGCGATTTCATGCATCTGGCGAGATTGCTCGTGGAAGCCCGCCACTTGATAGAGAGCTCCCAGATTATTTGATATGGTAGCGGTTTGCTCGTGGTTCTCACCATAGAGCGTGTGCAGGATTTCGAGCGCTCGGAGAAAATAGTTTTCCGCCATGTCGGTATTTCCTGAGGTTTTATAGAGGAATCCCAAATTGTTCGCCATGGCCGCCACGTCTAGCATCATCGGCGGATCTTCGCGTTCAAAATAGGTAATCGCCTTCTCCCACTTTTCAGCCGCTCTGGTAGGGTTGCCTAGCACATCATACGCGGCACCCATCCCAGCGTGGAGTCTGCCGATCTGGGCGCAGCGATCCGGCCGTTCGTCTAGCTGATCAATCGCTTGTCGGTAGTCATCGCGGGCGAGCTCGTCGTGGCCCATTTCTCGATAGATGTCTGCTCGGACTTCAAGCGCGGATGCAAAGGCGTCAATACTATCAAGCTCTGTCCCCAGTGATTGTTGAGCTTTTTCCACAGCAGCCGTGGCCGCGTGAAGTGCTTCATTCAGATCACCAGCGGCGCGATGGATTTGCACCCGGTCGTTGAGGATGGCCATTAGAGTAGCAGTGGATGAGTCCATGGTTTTTTTGGTATTACTTATCAACTATTCGTAATTTTCATCCGCTGACGAGCTAAAATCTCAGGCCGTGCTCAGTCTCTCTAGCAATTCGCCACGGACTGGCGGCAACGTGCCGAGCGCGTACAGCAATGATAAGTGGGCCTGGCGCTCATCGTGTGAGACTCCCAACAAGCGTGTTAGCTCGCGCTCATAGAAACGCAGTGCCCGCGCGTTGGGTTCATTTTGCTCCGCATAATTAAGTGAACGAATCAGCAAATCATGTAGCGCGGGTTCCGCGTGCTCGGGTTCCACGGCCAATTCCAGCAGTTGACAACAGTAGGCGGCGAACAAGGTGCAGGTATAATTTCTTCTTAGCCCCTCGCGCCAATCTCGGATCGAAACTTCACGCAGCGCATGCAGCTCACCTCGTTTCGCTTGCTGAAACGTCATTTCACCACTGAAAAATAAATCGAGCTGTCCCGCAAATGGGCTTTTCGGTCGCCGTGCGCCTTTAGCCACCGTCTTGATCAATCCGTGCTCTTCACTGAACCAGTGGATGATCAAACTGCTATCCGTCAAACGAGTCAGGCGGATGATGGTGGCATGCGTCGATTGCACGCGCATCCATAGCCAGATGCGGTGGTGAATGACGATGCAATTTGCGGGCAGCCGTCACATAGAAGACGGTGCACGCCTGCAATGTGGAAATCGAGGTTGTGACTTGACCCCGTGGCCTGCTCTGCACAGTGTGCCGCCCCGCTTCGTGCCCAATGGCAGTGGCGTGCTCTAACTGAAACGAACCTAAACTACCGATCCGCTATGGCCGCGAAGATCTATACCTCGAAGGACGCTCCGATCGCTCCGCTCAAAAAGAAAACACTCGCCGTGATCGGCTTCGGCTCACAAGGCCACGCTCACGCGCTTAACCTCAAGGACAGTGGCCTGAAGGTCATCATCGGCCTTTACAAGAAGTCGAAGTCCCGTGAAGTCGCTTCCAAGCTCGGCTTCGAGGTGATGGATACCGCAGATGCGGTGAAAGCGGCAGACGTGATTTTCGTCGCCACGCCAGACACGGTGATCCCAGAAGTTTACGAAAAGGACATCGCGCCGAACCTCACTAAAGGCAAAACGCTGCTCTTCTCCCACGGCTTCGCCGTCCATTTCAACACGATCAAACTGCCTAGCGACATCGATGTCATTCTGGTCGCGCCCAAAGGCCCAGGACATACCGTGCGTTCGCAATTCGTCGCTGGCAAAGGCGTTCCTGGCCTGATCGCCATCCACCAAGATGTGACAGGAAACGCCAAGAAAACCGCGCTCGCATGGGCTGGCGGCATCGGCTGTGCACGCGCCGGAGTTTTCGAAACCAACTTCCGTGAGGAAACGGTGACCGATCTCTTCGGTGAGCAGTGCGTGCTTTGCGGCGGTGCTGCCGCACTGGTCAAAGCGGGCTTCGAGGTGCTCGTGGAAGCTGGCTACCAACCGGAGATGGCCTATTTCGAATGCCTTCATGAGCTGAAGTTGATTGTCGATCTGATGAACGAACAAGGCATCGCTGGCATGCGTTTCTCCGTTTCCGAAACTGCGGAGTGGGGCGACGTTTCAGTCGGACCGAAAATCATCGATGGCTCCGTCAAAAAGCGGATGCAAAAGCAGCTCAAGGAGATCGAGTCCGGCAAGTTTGCCAAGGAATGGATCGCCGAGTACGCGGGTGGCTACCAACGCTTCAATGCGATTCGCAAAGAAGAAGCCAATCATCAGATCGAAAAGGTCGGTGAAAAA
>JBGSLX010000091.1:0-7923 GCA_041740475.1 Akkermansiaceae bacterium
TCGAAGGCGGGCTGTATGGCCATGACGGTGCCCGAGACGAGCGGGGTGATGGTGGTTTCCTGCTGGGCGCGGACGGCTCCCTGCGAGTCGATGACGATGCCGTAGGAGGTCGGGTTGAGGACGGTTTTTTCCGTCTTGAGCCGCTGCTGGGTGTGCTGCCGGGGCTTCGGCGGCTCGATCGGTGATCCCAGCCATTTCCACGCGACGAACCCCGCGAGGAGTATCAGCATGGGGATGAGGGCGCGAACGAAGAGCTTCATGAGGCGGCGGAATGTCGTCTGGAAATTTGGAATTACCAAATACGAATGCGCGGCGGGGGAAATTGCAGGGGAGGTGGGATTGGGGATTGCTTGCCATGCCTGCGGCGGGGTGTGAGCTTTGGGAAAATGAAAATCCCCGCCATCACAGGAATCATTCGGAGGCGCATCCTGCTGAATTACCGCGTCGCGCCGGAGTTGGTGCGGGCGATCCTTCCCTCCAATTTCCGCCCGAAGTTGCACGGCGGTTACGCGATCGCCGGGATTTGCCTGATCCGTCTGGAGGAGATCCGCCCGAAAGGGATGCCGGGGTTCATCGGCATATCGAGCGAGAATTCGGCGCATCGCATCGCGGTGGAGTGGGAGAACGGGGACGGCGGGAAAAGCGAAGGGGTTTTCGTGCCGAGGCGCGATACGGATTCCCGGCTGAATGCTCTGGCGGGCGGACGGATTTTTCCGGGTGTCCATCATTTCTCGCGCTTCACGGTCAGTGACCGGGACGGCCGAATCTCGCTGCGGGTTGATGCCGATGACAGGGAGGATGCGCTGGTGGATCTCAAGGCCGGCGAGGATGACGGGTTTCCCCCAACGTCGGTATTCGGCGGGTTGGCGGAGTCGTCCCGTTTCTTCGAGGCGGGATGCGTGGGCTATTCCTCGCGCCCGGATTCATGCGTCCTCGACGGCCTGCTGCTGGAGGTGGCGGATTGGCGAGTGTCGCATCTGAAGGTGGATCAGATCCGATCCGCCTACTTCGACGACCGTTCGGTTTTCCCCGAGGGCAGCATCGAGTTCGATCATGCCTTGCTGATGCGGGATATACCGCATCGGTGGCGTTCCGTGGAGGAGATGACGGCTGGGTGATGATTGGGCTCTGCCATTCTAAATTGGCCAGCTTTGCTGGGAAGGCCCGCTGGTTGAACCTAGCCATTTAGTTGGATTATTTCGTGGCCAAAGGGCATTAAATCCAGTTAGATCGAGTGCTCTTATGAACATACAAAGGATTAGCGGCGTGCAAACCGATCCTCCTACACTTTATCCACATTCCCTTGCGGAGGAGGGATTGCAGATCGTCCTCCCTCTCCGACAGCGGCGAGAATGGGAGAGAAAACAGCCGTTGACAGCAGGGTATCAATTGGTAAGTTTGCTGCATGCCTCGTTGCCGCCGCCATGAATCCAGTCGAACCCCTACCTCAGGACTGGTGCGAGTCGGTCATCCGTATTCTCGAAAAAGGCTCAATTTCCCACATCCGCTGGACTGTTCGAGCTCAGATGGATTGGAGTCCGTTTGGTCTTCCCTATCAGGCCTGCGGATTTCTCGTCCGCGCCTTGCGGCAGCCCGGCATCTGGGGAGAGAGAATTTCGGGAATGATGCCGCTGCCTGGCGCACCCAAGGGGGTGAAAGCTCCGCGCGTCTTCGCCTTTCTGTGTCAGCATCCGCTTGGAATTCCCAAGCCCCTCTATGCCAAGATCGGTCTCTACGATGACCACGTCAGCATCGACCTGTTCTCGCTCCACATCGACCTAACGGGCGACCTCGCGAAGCGCATCGCACAAGCTCAGAAAAAACGACCATGAAAACCAAACAAATCCCCTTCGATATCTACATCCCCGCCACCGAACACCGGGCGGCCGTCAAAGCGGATACCATCCTCATCGATGTCTATACCGACGATTTCGGCCACGAAATGGTGACAACCGCCTCCACCGAACTCATCCAAAAGACCCAAGCCCGTTACATGGGGCTGCTCGCCGGTCTGGATATACGCGCCCTTCGCGAACGCCTCGGATACTCCCAAGACCAGCTCTCCGACCTTCTCGGCTGCGGCAAGAAATCCCTCTCGCGCTGGGAAAACGGCCGGGAATACCCGAGCCAACTCGTCAACACCCTGCTCCGGCTACTTGAAGAGAAAAAAGTCACGCCGGAAGACCTACGCGCCGTCCGCCAACCCCGGATGGGACACTCGATTTGATAGGGGTTTCGTTCTCACACTTATTCAAATGGAACCTGAAAACTCGTCGCGCTTCAATGTGACCGCGGAAGAGATCCGTAAATATCCTTGGCAAGAGCTTCTTTCTGCTCACTCCGACAGAAATTGTCAGACTTACTATCAGGTGTTTGGCCGAGCTGCAACACGCCACCACGACTCTGGTGACAATCTGGGTGAACGCGTTTATTCGTTATTGGATGTCGTTGCATCTTTCTTTCCGAATTTCGGTTCAGAAATTTCGCCTTATCGCGCCCGGCGACAGGACTCCGCTGGATCTCGTTCATTGATACCCGATGACCTAGCGAATCAAGATTTGGACGCATTACATGGCATCCTACATGAGATTGAAGACGCGGAATACCGGGCTCGAGTGGCTGATGTGCTTTGGACCTGCCGAAAAGATTTCAAGGCAGCCCATATTGCCGTTGCTGCTTTCTCGAATCTGCGGAAAGGTTGAAATCTGGCGATCTCTGGCCTCCTTATGTGGAACGTCTTTACCGCGCGGCATTGATTTCCGCGAGGCGAGGGTTTGAGGCTCAGCGCGAAACCGTCATCACAAAAATTGAATCTGCGGTCTTGGAATTTGAAAATGATCCTCAATCGGGTCTTCTGTGCGGTCGCCTGATGAGCATTCTTCTTCTGCTCAAAGCAGGCGACATCAACCGCTACACAATTCTATCGGAGCGTTTGGCTCGTGAATTTGCGATCAGTGGAGAATGGCATTTTTCCGAAAGCTACTGGAATGTTGCCCAAAATTGGCATCGAATGGCTAAGGACGATTCCGCTTTGAAATGCTCGATGATAGAGGCGGCGGAGTGCAACATATCTCTTGCACAAGAAGGGCTGAATGGCCAACAGCCACAAAATGCGTATGCTGCCCATTGGATGGGGAGAGGCTTGGAAGGATTGCGGCGGGCTAAAGCCAATCCTGCGAGAATTGCCGAAGTGCACCGAAAATTTCTGTCTTTGCAGAAAGAGGCGCTGTCCGATCTCAAACCATTTGATTTTGATCCCGAATCGCTCCCAGGTTTGAAAGAAAACAGGGACAAAGTTCAGGAGACTGTGACAAAGCATGTCAGCGGTCTCGATTTCGAACGGGCAATTCTTCGCTTAGCTCTCCTTGGGCAGCCAACTGACTATGAATCACTGAAGAAAAATGAACTTGAGAACGCAGACCACACCATTTGGGATAAGATTTGTGGTGCCAACCAACTGGATGGAAGCGGCAAAGTCGCGGACGTGTTGGCTCCGATAGGTTTTGGTGAAGATGTGGACGAAACGGCATTACGTAAAAAGCTCGTTCAAACAGCCTGCATGATTTACTGGCCAAACGCCGTCGAATGGCGGATTGACCCTGCACGTCGAGCGATTTCGGAGGAACATCCTATTCGGACAAGAGACTTAGCATTCCTCGTAACCAACAATCCCTTCATCCCTGAAGGTCACGAAGGAATTTATCTCCGTGGCATTCAAGCAGGATTTTTTGGTGATTGGCTGCTCGCCATGCATCTCCTCATTCCTCAGATTGAGGCATCATTGCGCCACGTTTTGCAACAATACGAAGTCGTCAGTTCCACTCTTGAATCGGATGGCACGCAGAAGGAGCGCGACATCAATCAGCTTCTTTGGGATGAAACTGCTGAAGACGTCTTCGGCCCGGACATTCTGTTTGATCTTCGAGGTATTCTCATTGAGCGGTTCGGCAGCAACATGCGGAATGAATCAGCTCACGGTCTTATGCATGAAGGCGCTTTCTACCGAGGTGAATCGGTCTACCTTTGGTGGCTAGTGATTCGTCTATGCTGGATTGGGTTCAGATCGTCTCCGCCTACTGAACTGCCTTAACGATTACACCTATTCATTCAGGTAATGAGGTTATGAAAAGTGCATGTCGTTAGATGTTTCGTGCGAAATGGCAGTCCTTATTAAATCGGAGCGATGGATTCGAGGTCGATGAGGGTTTGGTGGAGGGTTAAGCCGTCTTTGGAGAGGTGAAGGAGGCGGACGTTGGGACAAAAATCGGTATTGGAAATACCGGGTTGAGTGGTAAGGTCTGGTCATGAGCGAGCCAGTTACTTTTTCGCCCGAGCAGAAACGGCCGGTGCTTCACGATCTGATCGACGCGCTGCCAGCCGAAGAGCTTGAGCTGGTGGAGCGGCTGCTGGCGCGTTTGGAGATGGACCGGATTTGGAAGGAAGTTCGGGAGGGATTCACCGCCGATTGGGCGGAGGGAAAATTCGCCCGGCTGGATGAGATCATCGGGGAAGTACGGGCGGATCTGAAGAAGCGCAGCGCATGATTGTGGTGCTGGACACCAACCTTGTGATTCAGGCCCTGAACCGGAATCACCGCTTTGCGATCATTCTCGACGCTTGGTATGAGGGGCGTTTTTCATGGGCGGTGTCCACCGACATTCTTTTCGAGTATCGCGAAGTCATCGTCCGGACATCCGGGGCCACGCGGTGGCAATCCTTGGAAAGGCTGCTGGAACTTGCCTCGGCTCACACTAATAACGTCGTCCATATCTCGCCATCCTTTTTCTTCCGCACCATTTCCGCCGATCGAGACGACGACAAATTCGCCGACTGCGCCATCACCGCCAATGCGGATTTCATCGTCACGAGTGACTCTCATTTCCGCGTGTTGGTGGGCAGCGGCTATCGGCCACAGCCGATCACTCCGGAGGCGTTTATCGAGCAGATCCTTGTTCGGAAGGAATGAATTCCGCAGTTCCGTTGGAGAGTGCGGACGAGACGTCCGCTCGCCTATCGAATCTCTTCATCCCTTTGATCTGCGTCCATCCTGTTCATCTGTGGCTCGCTTTTCTCTTCGATGGCTGCATGGGCTAAATTAGCATTTTGTCACTTTATATTCTGTCTCTCCGTCAGGCACAAGGCCGAACCGAAGCTTGGGAAACTCTCCGTTGTTAACTCCATATGTAAAAACTGATCGGTATGCATGGAAAAACCCCTCTTCGGTTCCCCGGAAGAGCGATAAATTGTGCAGTTGCGGATAATCCATGACGACGCATGGAATTTTAGTTTCTCCGACAAGATCAAGAACCATTTTGCTGTAGCTGGAACGTTCTCGATCAAAGAGTTCTTTGATGACAATTAGGCACTGCGTAGTTTTTCCTTCCAAGGATAACTCACGAAGTTCTCCGTTGACAATTACTTTAAGAGGGGTGTCCGAATCGGCGTAACGAATCGCACCCTTCATCTGTTTAATTGCTTTTTCGAGCTGAGAGACAATGGTCGATATTTTTCTTTTCATTGAACGAGCCAAAATCGTAGCAGTATTTGGGCTGTCCTTTGCTTGAATGAAAAGAGCGTTGTCGTCGGTCACGACAAGAACGTCCAAAAATTCAGTGTTTTCATCGACTCGAAATGGGTTTAGATAGATTTGCCTGATTGGAAAGACGCGCTTGAGGAGCATAAGAATATCGAATTCTTGAGGCGATCCCGGTTCAATCCGCTCTAGTACTGCCGGCATTAACGCGCTCTGCCCTTGCGAGTGATACAGCTCTGGGTCGAGATTCATAATATATAGATTCTCTGAAAAAAGAGCTTCTAAAAATCTCACTTCAATTGCGGCAATGTCGTCGGCAGCACTGCGTCGACTAAACCATTGCGACATTTCATTCAAATGCTCACGAGCGGCTTCGTAAGAAAAATGAGCAAATTTTAAATGCGATAATTTTTCACAAAAATCAAGATTTTTTGTATTTCTGGCTTTATAGCCAAGCATTTCGCGATTGTGTTCATCGAAGAAGTAAATATCAAAATCTTCTACAGAAATGAGCTCAGTAATCAACTCTGTGAACTCATCATCGGCAAAGAGGGGAGAGGTAATCACAAGTGGTTCATCAAAATCGTCGAAGAACGCCGTGATTATACCGTAAATAGTAAATTCTTTTCCTTCGGTGGGCACCAAATAAAGATGAAATTCCTGATTTAGTTTAGCAGTAAGAATCGTCTCTTTGGCCGCCTTCACTATCAAAAAGACCTTTTGAGTTTTAGGATCCCGTAAAGGAAGTAATCCGCAGTGAAACTCCTCAAGGATGCCCAAGATTTCCGGGTGCAATATAGTTATCATTGGCTTTTCAAATTGGAGAAATGGATTCGAGGTGGAGCACAGGAGTCCTCGCCGCGTTAGATTTTTCCAGATCAAGGGTGAGGTGCAGCGCCCAGTCGTTGAAGTCGTCGGGGTCGATGAGGGTTTGGTGGATCGTTAAGCCGTCTTCGGAGAGGTGGGTGTGGCGGGCGTTGCGGGCTTCGGGGTCGAGGCGGATGTGGTGGCGGGCGGCGTGGTAGGTGTTGAGCTGTTGGAGGAGGCGCTCGTTCGACCAGGGTTTGCCGTCGCTGTCCTCGCGGGCGAAGAGGCCGAGGGCGGCCTCGGTGTCGTAGCGGGAGAGGGCGGTGACGAGGGTGAGGATGTGGTTGCGGAGGTGGCGGTGGAAAACTGGCTTGCGCTTGGTGTAGGGGATTTTTGATTGAAGATTGATGATTGATGATTGTTGATTTGAAGATTTTTCGGGGATCGGAGCGCCGGGATTTTTCATCGCCTGCCACTCATCTAACAGGCTGGAGTCGGTGTGGCGGACGATGAGTTCGAGGAAGGATTCGGCTTCGTGGAGGTGCTCGGTTTTCGCGTGGTCGGGGACGGTTTGGGCGAGGACTTTGTAAACCTCGCCGAGGTGGCGGAGGAGGACGGCTTCGGCGCGCTCGATCTTGTAGGTTTTCACGTAGTCCTCGAAGGACTGGTAGTTCTCGATCATCTCGCGGGCGACGGTCTTGGGGCGGACGTTTTCGCTGCCGAGGTAGGGGTGGCGGAGTTTGAATTCGTTGTAGGTGGTGTAGATGAACTCGGCGCCGGGCTTGGGATGCTCGACTTGCTCTAACAATTCGATGCGGGCGTCGAACTCCATGCCCTCGTCCTTCAGGCGGGCCATGAGTTCGGATTTCAGGAGATCGACCTGCTTGCGGAGGACGATGTCGGGGTTTTCCAGGATGGACTCGATGAGGGAGATGACGTTGAGGGCGTAGTCTTCTGCTGCCGGGTCGAGCTGGGGGATGGCGTCGAGCAGGTAGAGGCTGAGGGCGTGGTTGATGGAGAAATCCTCGGGCAGCGAGACATCGACGGCGATCTTCTGCGGGCCGGTGCGTTGGGCGGGCGGGATAATGTGGAGGATTTTCGCACCGATGAGGCCGCGAAAGAGTTTGAAGGCGTGTTTTTTCAGAGCCTTCTTTTTGGAGGGCGGTTCGTGGCTTTCATCGATGATCCGTTTCAACGCGGCGCAGCCGTCCTCGTTGGTGCGGGAGAGGACGTTGAGGAGGGTGTGATGAAAGACGGAGAAGCTGGAGACAAGCGGCTCGGGCGGGGCTGTCTGGAGTTTGGCGAAGGTTTGTTCATCCCAGTGGACGAACCCTTTTTCGGGTGGCTTGCGCTTTTCGAAGGACTTCTTTTTGTTGGCGGATGCTTTCGCGGCGAGGCGGATGTTTTCGATGATGTGCTCGGGAGCCTGCGCGACGACGTAGCCGGTGGTGTCGAAGCCGCGGCGCCCGGCTCGCCCGACGATCTGGCGGAAGTCGCGGACCGCGAGGATCTTGGTGCCGCGTCCATCGTACTTGCAGAGGGAGGTCAGCATCACCGTGCGGATGGGGACATTGACACCGACG
>JBGSLX010000092.1:0-2197 GCA_041740475.1 Akkermansiaceae bacterium
CACCTCCACGGCCAGCCCCACCGCGCTGAGAAGTTCGTTCGCGCTGGCGGCATCTTCCCGGGTGGCGCGTGTGCCGAGGCAAAATGCGGCAGCTCCCTTGCCGACAAGTGCGGGCGTGTTGGGCATCGCGCGAATGACGCGGACATGTGCGGCGGCGGAGGTCTCCAGCGCATCCAGCGTGATGCCTGCGGCGATGGAAATGACTAGCAGAGGCACGTTTTGACTGGCGCCTGAAATTTCGCGCAGCGCAGCTGCAACATCGAGTGGCTTGGTGCAGAGCAGGATCACATCACAGCCCGAGAGTGAGGAAAATTCCTGCGCCACAGTTGCACCCGTGGCGCTGGCAAAATGCGCACGTGCCGACTCCGAAGGATCAATGCCACAGACATTTTCCTTGGCGACCGCGCCGGAGCGAATCGCGCCCTCCACCAATGCCGTGCCCATTTTTCCACAACCAACGACGCCGAGTTTCATGCGCAGTTTCTAGGGTGCCGAAAGTCCGACGACCAGCGGGATTTTTTGGGATGCGGGGCCATGGACCGTTACCGATTTGCAACTTCACGCGCGACGATTTCCTCCATCGTCGGCAGTTCGTTTTCTAAGGCTCTGACATAGGCAAATTGATTGCGGCAGCGATCCAGATTGTGACTTGGGCGGTGAATTTTGAAATAGGTGTCGCCGTCGAGGTAGTCGGTGAGAAAACGAAGGCCCACTTCCAAGGTCATCAATTTGCCGGAAAAGGCGAGCTGCGAGAGTTCGCTGGCGGTTAGAAAAGTCGCGCTGGAGAGGTAGCCTTTGACCACTGACTCGAAGCGATCCAGCCGCACGAAGATGCCAGTGGGGTCTGGATCATCTTCGCCGATGGATGGCGTGGCGGTGCGCACTAGATCGCCGAAGTCATACAGCACCGAGCCGGGCATGGTCGTATCGAGATCGATCACGCAGATGCCCTCGGCTGTGGTGTCATCCAACAGCACGTTATTTAGCTTGGTGTCGTTGTGGACGATGCGTTCGGGAATCTCACCCGCTGCGATCAGGTCGGTGACACGCGCGCAATCCGCTTCGCGAGAAAAAGCGAACTCGATTTCCGCAGAGCACTCGGCGACCCGACCGTGGCTGTCTCGCGCGACTGCATCCTTGAGCGCTTGCAGGCGTTTGGGTGTATCGTGAAAATCCGGGATGGTTTCGTGCAAGCGAGCACCGGGGAGAGTGGCAGCAAGTTTCTGGAAGCCGCCAAACGCACGCGCTGCCTGATATGCTTGTTCATCAGTTTCTAACTCATCGTGGCCGTGTGCGCCTTCAATGAACGGGGAAATCCGCCAGAAATTGCCCGCCGCATCATTCGCGAATGGCCTGCCGTCGCGAGCTGGGATGCAAGTGAGAGTGCGGCGGTGAGCTTGTGAATGACCCGCCGCCTCCAAGGTGGCGAGCGCATGACGCGTCACGCGCTCGATGTTTTCCATCAGCAAGTCTGGTCGCTGAAAGACATGATGGTTGATGCGTTGAACGATGTAGCGAAGGCGCTGCCCGGCTTGGTCAAAGGTGGCGCAATAGGTGTCGTTGATGTGCCCCGAGCCGTGCGCCTGCGCGTGAACGAAGTCAGCCCGTAAATCGAACCGCTTGGTTACCGAGCGGATGTCGTGAATCGGAGGGATCGTGGGCACACGCTGCGGGATGAACTGGGATCTCAGGCGAGTTTTTCTGGGTAATCCCCCGCAGTGATCAGCTTGCGGATGGATTCCACCACGAATGGCTTGTCCGCCGGATAGGTCACGCCGAACCACTGGCTGGTGGTGCGCAGGACTTTGCATTGCGCGTGGCCGCTGTGAATCAACTGATCCACAATGGTCGGGATATAACATTCGGATTTCAACTGGTTGCCGGATTCATGCAAAAAGCGCGAGAAACCTTCTTCGAGCTGGGTGAAAAACGCCGGACCAAACGCCCAGAAGTTCATCGAGACCAGTGAGCCGTCTGGCACGATGTGGCGCTTGCCATCCAGCGCATTCCCGCGCACCGCGCCATCTTCCTCGCGCTCAATGTCGAGATATTCCTCCACGTTTGTTAGGAAGCCGCCTTCATCGATACGGCAGATGCCACGATTGACGTGTCCGTGGTCTGACAACGTATTTTCCAGCGGGTAGCCGACCATCGCCATCGCACTGTTCGCGTCTGCTGGCAGACTATCGAAAAACGC
>JBGSLX010000093.1:0-13474 GCA_041740475.1 Akkermansiaceae bacterium
GGCGCGCCCGGAGACGTCGGCGCGCCCGGCGCTGGACCATGGCCAATGCTCCGGTTCGCGGCACAGGCTGGCTTTCACGGGATTCCGATGGATGTAGTCGATGGTGGCCTTCAAATGGTCGTCATCGCGGATAAATCGGTCCCAGTAATCGCGCATCCAGACGTGATGGGGATCTGGAATTCCCAATCCAAGCCGTTCGTTGTGAGCCAATAGCCACCGCGCGGTGAAGGATTTCCATCCTTGGACAATCTTCGCAATGGGCTCCACTGGATCGATCAGGATGTGAACGTGATTGGGCATGATCACCCAAGCGAGGACGTGGTAACGGTCACCGTCGAAATGGAGCAGTGAATTTTGAACATAGGCGGCAGCTTCGGGATTTCTGAGAGCGCAACATCCCATGCCGGCGTCGAGCCATTGCTCGATGCTTTTGCGTTTTTCGATGTCTTTGCGGACCTCTGGGAGAAGCAGGAGTTTTGCTTCCAACTGCTTCAGCACGGATTGTGATAAGCTGTCCGCCAAGCGAAACGTGATGGATTGCAGCAAGTGCGTGCGATCTCGGTGTGGCAGATACCCACGAGAATGCCATTCACGCGGGGTGATCCCGGGCGCGCCAACGTCTTCGTTGGCTTTCTTCTCCACAGAGCCGACGGGGTCGTCGGCGGTCCCGGGATCGCCAATGTCTTCGTTGGCTTTCTTTTCCATAGAGCCGACGAGGTCGTCGGCGGTCCCTGGAGCGGTGACCCCGGGCTTTGGATGAGGTGTCAACGAGTGGTCATGCATCGCAATTTAGAATTGCCGACGCGGACGTCGGCGATCCCGGCTTTTCAACTCACCACTCCGTCGCAGCGTTCGCAGAGGGCGCTTTCGAGCACGGGCTCGTGTCGGCGGCAGCGCGGGCAGAGCGGGTGCTCGGTTTTGCGGGCGGTGGCGTGGAGCACGGCTCCGGGTTCTGCGGTGAGTCCGGCGATGATGAAGAACTCGGTGGCAAAGTCGCGGTTGTTGAGAAGTGGCAGCAGCGCGGCGTCGGATTCGGGAAGGGTCAAGGTGACGTCTGCCTCGTTGTTGCGGGTGAATTCTTTTGCCTGAATGCAGCTCTCGATGGCCGTTTGGATCGCGTATTTGATTTCAAACAAGCGGCTGGCCGTCTGGCTTGCCTCGCCGGGCGCGAAGGCGGGATTCGGCTCGGGGAAGTCTTGTTCGTGGACGCTGCCGCTAGTGAAAGATGCGTGTTCCCACGCTTCATCAGCAGTGAAAACGAGGATCGGCGCGAGCAATTTGCTGAGCGCTTGGAAAATCTCAAACATCGCGCACTGCGAAGCGATCCGGCGTGGCGAGTCGGTGGCGTCGCAATACATGCGGTCTTTCAGCGCATCGATGTAAGTGGCGGAAAGGTCGTGGGTGCAGAAGTTGTTGAGCGCGTTGAAAACCTTGCGGAACTCAAAGGCCTCGTATGCCGCGCGGCACTCGGCGACGACTGAGTGAAGGCGTTCGAGGAGGTAGCGGTCGAGAAGGGGGATTTGAGATTGGAGATTTGAGATTTGAGATTGCGAAGGATCGAAGCCATCGAGATTTCCGAGCAGGATGCGCAGGGTGTTGCGGATGCGGCGGTAGGGCTCGGTGACTTGTTTGAAGAGGTCTTCGCCGAATGGGACTTCGTTCTGCCAATCGACGGACGACACCCAGAGGCGGACGATGTCGGCGCCGTATTTGTTGTAATAATGCGCGGCATCGATCGGTTTTCCGGCTTTTTCGGCCTCGGACTTGGAGAGCTTTTTCTTGTCCTTATCGACGACGAAGCCGTGGGTCATCACGGTTTTGTAGGGCGCTTTTTCGCGGTAGGCCACAGAGAGCATGAGCGAGCTTTGGAACCAGCCGCGATGTTGATCGGTGGCTTCGAGGTAGAGGTCGGCGGGCGCGTGCAGCTCCGGATGGCGGTCGAGAACGGCGGCGTGCGAGCAGCCGGAATCGATCCAGACATCCAGCGTATCGCGGCATTTTTTCACGCCGAGTCGCAGGCCGAGCTTCGCGGCGAGTTCGGCATCGCTCTGCTCGAACCAGAAATTCGTGCCTTCTGTTTCGACGAGGTCGGCGACTTTGCGAGCCAGCTCGGGATCGAGGATGGCTTGGTGGTTTTCATCGAAAAACACCGGCAGCGGCACGCCCCAGGTGCGCTGGCGGGAAATGCACCAGTCTGGCCGGGCCTCGACGGTGCCGTAGATGCGGTTCCGCCCCCACGCGGGAAGCCACGCGACTTGGTCGATCTGCTCCAGCGCCATGCCGCGCAGAGTTTCCAGCGAGATGAAAAACTGCTCCACCGCGCGGAAAATGATCGGCGTTTTCGAGCGCCAGCAGTGCGGGTAGGAGTGCTTGTAAACCTCGCGGCCGAGCAGGTGCCCGCTTTCTGCGAGGATCTCGATAATGCGTTCGTTTGATTGGAAAACGTGCTTGCCGACGAGTTCGTCGAGCCCGCATTCGGCAGTGAATTTGCCTTCGTCATCGACTGGAGAAAGCACCGCCAAGCCATTTTGTTGGCCAGCCACGTAGTCGTCCGCGCCGTGGCCGGGGGCGATGTGGACCACGCCAGTGCCGGTCTCGGTGGTGACGAAATTGGCGAGAATCACCTTGGAAGTGCGCGGCAGAAACGGGTGCTGCGCTTCCAAGCCAGCGAGTTCGCGGCCTTTGAGTTCGGCGAGAGTTTCCGTGAGGATGAAGCCGGTTTTCTGCGAGAAGGCTTCGATGAGTTCGCGGACGAGGATGAGGGTCTCGGTGATGTCGCCATTTTGAAAATGACCGACGATGTAGGTGAATTCCGGATGGACAGCGAGGCCGAGGTTGGCCGGGAGCGTCCACGGGGTGGTGGTCCAGATGGGGATGGAGGCGGAGGAAAGAACGGGCGGGCCGCCCGTGCCCCCTTTGATGAGAGGAAATTTGACGAAGATGGCGGGGCTTTCTTTGTCTTTGTATTCCACCTCGGCTTCGGCGAGCGCGGTTTGGGCGCCGTAGGACCACTGCACGGGTTTTTTGGACTGATACACGTTGCCGTTTTCCACCAACTTGGCGAAGACGCGCAGGATGTCTGCCTCGTAGCCGGGATTCATGGTGAGATAGGGGTTTTCCCAATCGCCGAAGACCCCGAGACGGCGGAACGAGCCGCGTTGGATGTCGATAAACTTCTTCGCAAACTCCGAGCAGCGGCGGCGGATTTCGGCGGGTTCTAGTCCGGCGGTTTCTTTGACGACCTTGAACTCGATGGGCAGCCCGTGGCAGTCCCAGCCGGGGATGAAGGGTGCGCTGTAGCCGGCCATCGTTTTGGATTTCACCACCAAGTCCTTGAGCAGCTTGTTGAGCGCGGTGCCCATGTGGACGTCGCCATTCGCAAATGGTGGGCCATCGTGAAGGATGAACTCGGGGGCATTCTCCGCGCGGCGGCGGGCGAGGATTTTTTGGTAAAGCCCTTGGTTTTCCCAGCACGCGAGGCGCTTGGGTTCGTTTTCCACGAGATCCCCACGCATCGGGAAAGTCGTTTGCGGGAGGGTCAGCGTATCTTTGTAGGCGGGTTCGCTCATGACGGGGCGCGGACGCTAGCAACCGCGCCGGACAGGGTCAACCACGGGGGACGCGTGGTTTTGAAGATGAAGAGTGCTTCACCGCAAAGGCGCTGAGGTCGCTAAGGGGCGCAAAGAAAGAGGAAGAAGAGTTAAAAGCGGAATGTGTTTCGCGCTCCAATTCTAAAACTTTGCGTTCCTTGGCGACCTTTGCGGCTTCGCGGTTAAGCTCTTTCCGAATTACAACCCCTTCGGATGGCGCATGTAGTGGCCGCGCGTTTGGCGGGTTTCGGGTTTCCAACGTGGGCCGGTGCGGTTGCCGGGGCCGCCGGTATCGAGCCGCAGGCCAGCCACGGTGATGAAAACGTGGCCCTTGCGCATATATAAAGTGATCCAGTCACCTTCGCCTTTTTTGCCGTATTTGAAGAATCCATCGGAAGTGAGCGAGCCGCGCAATAGGCCTGCCTCGCGCAACACATAAGAAACCGCCCCAGAGCAATCGTAGCCGCTATCGAGTTTCTGGCCGTGGCCGCCGCCCCATTTGTAGGGCTTGCCTTGCAGTTCATTACCCGCAGCGATCGCTTTTTTCACCGCTTTCGGCGCGCGGCGCGGCGCGTAGGCGACACCGTTTTTCAAAAGCGCCGTCTTGCCGTGCTCGAAATGATAAGTCACCGGCTTGCGGGCTTTCACCTGACTGGAGCACGACGTCATCCCCCCAAAAATGGGAACGAGCGCTAGCGTGAGGATAAGGAAATTTTTCATGCGCTGGTGAGATGTGCGAGCATCTGAGTGAGCGCCCTTGAGCGGTGGCTGAGCGAGTTTTTCACCTCGTCTCCGAGTTCGGCAAATGTCTTGTCGTGGCCTTCGGGAATGAACAAGGGATCGTAGCCAAAACCCAGCGTGCCCAGCGCTTCCTCGACGATGCGGCCCTCGACCGTGCCGCTGAAGTGCGCCAGCTCACGACCGCCTTGCGCTAGCACCATGGTGCAGCGGAAACGCGCGCCACGCTCGGATTTTCCAGCCATTTCCTGCAACAAACGCGCGTTGTTGAGCGGGTGATTCCCCTCCTCGCCGCCGTAGCTGGACGACCACACGCCCGGTGCGCCACCGAGCGCATCCACCTCCAAGCCGGAATCGTCTGAGAGCACCAAACCATCGACCACCGCGCTGATGCCGAGCGCTTTGAGCCGAGCATTTTCAAGAAACGTGCTGCCGGTTTCCTCGATTTCTGGGCACTCGGGAAATGCCGTGACGTCGAGCACCTCGTAGCGACTGCCGACCATCGCGCGAATCTCCGCCGTTTTGTGCGCGTTGCGGGTGGCGATGATCAAACGAGGCGATTGCATGACTGTTCGCTACGGTGAAATCAGCGGTCTGGCCAATTTTTTTGAATAAAGCATGCTCCGGAAACGCTTACGGCACGATGAAAGCAATTACTTGGCTCGCCACATTCTCTGTAGCCGCGCTCAGCGCGTCCGCCTTCGCCAGCGCTCCGAAAGGCTGGTCCACCGAACTCGACAGCGCCATTCAACGGGCAAAAACCGAGAAAAAATCCGTTCTTGTCGAATTCACTGGCTCAGATTGGTGCCCGCCGTGCATCGCGATGCGCAAGAATGTCTTCTCGAAACCGGAATTCGTCGCAGCCGCTTCCAAGAAATTCATCCTCGTCGAGCTGGATTTGCCGAAAGGCGACAAAGCACTGAGCGAAAAAAACCAGCCGCTGGCTGAGAAATACAAAATCGAGGGCTTCCCGACCGTGATCTTGCTCGACTCCGAAGGGAAAGAATTCACGCGCTTCTTCGCCTCGGAATTTCCCGATGTGGCGGGCTTCCTGAAACACCTCGATCAGGCGCTGGAAAATAAGGAGCTCGACTGAAAATGAGGCGGTTGTGCGGTGGTTTGGCGAGCGTTTCTCAGGGTGCCTTGAGTGAAAGTTAGAAATGGAGGGGCTTTTTTTCCTTGTCGGCTCGGGTTCATCTGGTTTGGTCCACGGGAACTTGTTGAACAGCCACCGCTCATAAATTCCTGTTTCGGCACGGAATTCGCTACATGCACCGAGCGCCATTCCTGAGAACCATGATTGATCCAAACGAAGCGAACACACCCGAAAGTCTCCCATCCCAGTCGATCTGCCGTCGCGGCGTCTTGGGCACACTGGGTCTCGCAGGATTGGGATTAATCGCTAGCGCTTCTTCTGCCGCAGCTTACACGTCAGACAAAAAAGGCAGCTCGATGCCGCGAGTTTCAGTTCCCACATCCGGCCAGAATCCTGCGAATCAAGCGGTTCCCTTCGGCCCCGCCACCGTGCAAGGCCTCCTGCCGGAAGAATGGGCCGCCCGCCACGCCAGCACCGCGAACGATTATTTGCGCTACCTCGGCACCTTGAAGCTCAAAGCAATTGATCCGAAGGAAGTGATCGTCGCTCACGCCAAAAAAAGAGGCACTACATGGAATACGCTGCCGCCAAAAGTTTGGTGGCCGCGGATGGGCTACACCTTGCGGGTGGTGGACCGCATTGCCAAAGAGATGAACATCCAAGGTGTCGAAGTGATATCCGCGTATCGCTGCAAGGAATACAACGCGCTTTGTGGCGGCCGCAGAGGCTCATGGCACCAAGCGAATATCGCGCTCGACGTGAAGTTTCCAGTGCGCGCTTCCAAAGTGACCTCCACCGCGCGCGAGCTGCGCAACCTCGGACTTTTTAAAGGCGGAGTCGGTGGTTACTGGAATTTCACCCACATCGATGTCCGTGGCGAGAACGTCAACTGGTGACACGCCGCCTTAAGTTTTGAAATCCCGCGTTTGAAACGCGAGCCAGCCGGTCACGAACAACGTGACATTCAGGCCGAGCAGGAAGGCATAAGATTCGATGATTTTCGGCCACGAGATGTGCTGTTCCATCAGGAAAACCCAAGCGCTCATGCGCCAGGTGATGAACCAGCTTTCGTAAGGTTGGAAAAACGGGAAACTCTGCAAAATCATGTCCACGAACAGAATCGTGAGCGTGATAATCGTCGCCGCCGCAGGCTTGATCTTGAAACAGGAAAACATGAACGCAATCGACGACAGCGTGACCATGCTGATGCCGATGCCCGTCGCTGCGAGTGCCAGCCTGCCAGCGCCTTCGAACCAATCTGGATAAGCCGCAAAAACCTTCATCTTCGGCTCCATCACAAACAAGCCGCCTTGCCAGCCGACCGCTGCGATCGCCATCAAGTAACCGGAGACGCCGACGAAGAAGACGAAGCTCACCGTGTAGAGAGAAACCGCAGCGTATTTCACCAACAGCAAACGCAGGCGGCTGATGGGCCGAGCGAAGACCAGCCGCAGATTGCCGTCCTCATTTTCCTTCGCCACGATGTCGCCCGCTACCAGTGCGAAGTAGATCGCTCCCAGCAGAGCCATGCTCAGCAGCATGATCGTGAACGTGATCGTCAGAGAGCTGTAGAAAGTGCTGAATTCGAGGCCGTTGCGCTCGATCATGCCGCGCATGTGGTTTTGACTGCGCTCCAGTTTGTACACGAAAAGAATCAGCGCCTCCATCAGGACAAACGCGCCATAACCCATCCAAGTTCGGGGCCGCGCATAGAGTTTGCGGAGCTCGCCCCGGAGTTGTTCGAGAAATAGCATGGTCAAGAGATGGCGGAGTGAGGCACCGGAATCTGGGAAATCAAGCGTGGCTTGTGATCTGGCACATCGCGGCGCGTCATTTCCTGCGTTGCCAATCCGGGGAATCACGCTAGCTTCCGCCCCTTCCGATGAGCACTTCAGATCTCTACTCGCAGCATGTTCTTCCCACCTACGGGCGGTTTCCGCTGGTCCCTGTGCGTGGTGCAGGCTGCCGCTTATGGGATGATGCCGGGAAATCCTATCTCGATTTTTGCACCGGCATCGCCGTTTGTTCGCTGGGGCATTGCCATCCGCGCTTGGTCGAGGCGATCCGCGAACAGGCGGGAAACCTCATCCATTGCTCCAATTTGTATCACATTCCCCAGCAGGCGGAGCTGGCAGAGGAAATCAACATCCACCACGTCCGCCTCCCCGGAAAACTGTTCTTTTCCAACTCCGGCGCTGAGGCAAACGACGGCCTGATCAAGTCCGCCCGGCGTTTCGGCCACAAGCGGCCACAAGCCAATGGCGATCCGCGTTTCGAAGTCATCACCTTCCGTCAGTCGTTTCATGGACGCACACTGGGCTCGATGGCCGCCACGGGTCAGGCGAAAATTCACGAGGGATTTGATCCGCTTTTACCGGGTTTCCGCTACTTGCCGTTCAACGACGTTTCCGCCATTGAGGCGAGCGTCCAGCCGGAGACGGCTGCCATTTTGCTCGAACCGATCCAAGGCGAAGGCGGCGTGAATGTGGCCACGCCGGAGTTTTCACGCGCCGTGGCCGCAGTCTGCAAAAAGCACGATCTGCTGCTGTTTTTCGATGAGGTGCAGGCGGGATTCGGCCGCTGTGGCGACTCGATGGCTTGGCGGATGATCGCCCCAGAGATCCAGCCAGACGGCATTTCCTGGGCAAAAGGCATGGGCGGCGGTGTGCCAATCGGCTCGTTCTGGCTCAGCGACCGCGCCATCGACGAGTCAGGCACCACTCTGGCCTCGCTGATGGGACCGGGCTCGCACGGCTCCACTTACGGCGGCAATCCACTCGTCTGCGCCGCATCGCTCGCAGTGCTGAAGGAAATCCGCGAGAAGGAACTCGCGGCTCACGCGCTGTTGATGGAGGTGCGCATCCGCGAAACCATCCGCTCGTGGGCGCTTCCGATCATCACAGAAGTGCGCGGAAGTGGCTTGTTACTCGGAGTCGGGCTGGACCCTGCTTTGATCCAGACACCAGAAGGAAAAACGCCAGCTAGCGTCGTGGTCAGCAAGCTGATGGAACGCGGATTGCTAGCACCACCTGCTGGCCCGCACACCATTCGCCTGCTGCCACCGCTCAATGTCACCGAAGCCGAAATCGATGAGGCGCTGGGGATTCTCAAGTCGGTTCTTGAGGAGGAGCTCGGAATTTATTCCGCATCTTCACAACTCTTCAATGCGGAATAAATTCCGCGCTCCAATTTCACCACTTCCATGAAACATCTCCTCTCCATCGAGCAACTTAGCGCAGCGGAAATCCACTCCTTGCTCGAATCTGCCGTTCGTCTAAAAAGCCAGCGCGGTAGCGATCACCGGACGCTCGAAGGTCAGACTTGGGCGCTCATTTTTACGAAGTCATCCACGCGCACTCGGGTCTCGTTTGAGGTCGGCATCCGCGAGCTGGGTGGGCACGCGATGTTTCTCTCGAAAAACGACATCCAGCTTGGCCGCGGCGAGCCGATCAAGGACACGGCGCGCGTGCTTGGCCGCATGGTTCACGGCGCGATCATCCGCACTTTCGAGCAAAGCGATGTCGAGGAATTCGCCAGTCTTTCCGGCATTCCCACCGTGAACGCACTCACCGACGACGAGCATCCGTGCCAGATTCTCGCGGACTTGCTCACCATTCAGGAAAAACTCGGCGGCTGGGAAAACCGCAAAATCGCATTTGTCGGCGACGGATTCTCGAACATGACGCGCTCCTGGATGTGGGCCGCCAAGTGGTTGGGCTTCGAGCTCGCCATCGCATCGCCCGCTTCCTGCCAGCCCCCGGCGGATTTCATCGCTCAGCTCGGCGCACCGAATGTCTCGATCACCGCTGATCCCAGAGAAGCGGTAAAGGACGCGCACGTCATCAACACCGACGTCTGGCTCTCGATGGGTCAGGAAGACCAAAAGGAAAAGGAGCTGGAGTTTGCCGGGTTCGAGGTCAACGCCGCGCTGCTCTCCCACTCCGCGCCCGATCACATCGTGCTGCATTGCCTGCCCGCCTACCGTGGCAAGGAGATCAGCGAGGAAATCCTCGAACTCCACGCCGACACCATTTTCCAACAAGCCGAAAACCGCCTCCACGCCCAAAAAGCCGTGCTGGTGGCGATCGCGAAATAGGGCGAGGCTTCTTTCGGGCAAAAAATCTCAATCGAGGGCTTCTTCAAAACAATCCCAACGGGATTGAGCATCTCAGCCAAGGGTTGGCTGTAAAGCCTACCCTTGGTTTAGGGCGCTTCTAATCACCAACCCCAAGCGGGGTTGCGTCTTTGTTGGGTGACATCAACCCATCTTCAATTTCATCTATCAGAGCATACGATTGAGCGACTCGACTTCTGTGAATTCACCGCCCCTTCACAACGCTTTCAGCGTTGGTGACCCATCAAACTTGTCCACCCGGGGTAGGCCATACGGCCAACCCCGGGCTTTGATCCAAAACCCCTATCAGGGTTTTCCACGAGTGATGAAGCACTCAAAAACTGCATCCGCATGGGCCGCAGTTTGGATCAAGAAAAGCATGCAAACGCCAATCTTTGCGCTCCTTTTGCGGCCTCTGCGCCTTCGCGGTGAAAAATATGAAACCTCAAAGCCGACCTATGGCTTCATCGCCAAAACCTCCCGGCACCAAGCCAGCGCCATCAGCGAGTAGCCGGTGCCGTAGGGCTGGTGGTAGCTGTAGAGCGGATAGTCCCACCACGAGCCGTCTTTTTCTTGGCGCTTGAGAATCACCTCCGCGAGCATCTGCGCGTAGGGCGCTTGTTGCTCGGGTGGCAGGAGCGCGACCACTTCGCTGAGGTAAAAAATGCCGTAGTAGTAAAAGTAGCCGGAGATTTGAAAATGCGTCTCGTGCGGCACCGGGCGCTTGCGGCCGATGTCCAGCCAGCCCTCTCGCTCAAAGAATCGTGTCGCCCATGTTTTGATGATTTCATCGGTGACTGTTTCGTCGCCAAAGACGCGCATCGCGGCGTTGCAGGCTTGTGAGCGGGCGAGCGATCCGGCGGGGCGGTTGATCGGTGCGCGCGGGGAATTCCGGTGCGCGTGGGAGTAGGTGTAGGAAAAATCCGGCGTGCGCTGGCGGCGCATCGATTCGAGCGCGAGGCGGACGATTCGCTCGTCAAGTTTCACGCCCAAGGCATCGCGTGCTTCCGCCATGGCGAGCAGCAGCGTGGCGGTGGTGAAAGAAGTGGGCATTCCAGATGGCCGCTGAGTCGCGAGTTCATCGAACACATCCAAGTAGCCCCAGCCGCCGTA
The DNA here is from genome assembly GCA_041740475.1 of Akkermansiaceae bacterium. Classification (GTDB taxonomy): domain Bacteria; phylum Verrucomicrobiota; class Verrucomicrobiia; order Verrucomicrobiales; family Akkermansiaceae; genus Luteolibacter. The sequence continues at coordinate 10,652 of JBGSLX010000093.1, forward strand.
AACATCTGCGTAGCGGTTCGCCAGATCCACTTGTTCCTGCGCGAGGCGCACCCACTCGGCCTTGCGCGCGGGATCGTTTTCACGCTGATGCAGGCGCACCATTGCCCGCAAACCATAGGCGTGGCCCCAGACGTTGTAGGTGGTGGTGGTATCCGCGCGGCGCAGTTTCGGCATTTCCTGAGCGGTCCACGCCGCCGCTTTTTCGATGGCTGCGAGAGTTTCCGGGCGGGAGTCGCCAGAATCGAGCAGTCCCGAGAGCGCAAGGCCCGAGGCACCGGCGCGGAATGCGTGATGCGCACCTGGAAGCGGCGCGTAAATATTGAGCGCTTTGGTGAGCGTCGGTCCGCCCCATGAGCCGTTCGGGTTCTGAGATTTGACCAGAAAATCGACACCGCGGGCGATCGCGGCATCGATCGCTTGCGGCGTGGCTTCCTGCGCAGCCAGCAGCGTGACCGTGAGCTGAAAGGCCACGAGCAGCGCCGGAATTGGGGAAAGCCGGATCATTTCTAGCTCAGGGGACGATCACCACTTGGCCGGGTTCCAGCCCGGAAAGGACTTCGCACTGGCCGTCATCGAGCCGTCCGCGCTTCACGGGCCGACGCTCGGTTTTTCCATCGGCGAGCTTCACTTCCACCGACCAGCCAGAAGTCCCGAGTTGTAGAGCCTTCGCGGGCAAAACGATGGCTTCGGGCGCTTCGTAACTGATCACTTGCAGATTCACATTCGCCGCCGGAGCCACCGCCAGTTTGTCCGGCCACTCTGCGGAAAACTCCGCTTTGTAATTTCCTTGCGCATCCGGCGCGGGCGAAAGCGTCGTCAGTTTGACGGGAAACTCTGCGTCCTCGCGTCCTGCGAGCCACGCAAAACCACTCGTTCCCGGCGCGAGTTGAGAAGCCGCAGAAGCTCCCAAAGATGCCACGAGCTGCAATTTCGCATCCGCTGGGATGAAGGTGGCGAACGGACTGCGGACCGCCGGACGACCGTGGACGACGAGTGTTTTCGCGGCATCGCCAAGCGACCAGCTCCCGTTGGCGATTGCGCCGTGATAGAACCAGCCATCGTCAGGAGCGGTGATTTCGAATTGCTGACGGTCTTTCCGCAGGTGTTCGAGCGTCTCGATTTCGCGCACGAGAGCGGTTTTGAGCTGCTGTAGCTCCAGTTTTTTCATGGCGATGGCGCGCGGCGCGTCGTTCTCGAACTTCGCCAACATGATGGCGGAGTCGCGCTGGGCGTCCGCGAGATCCAAGGCCTCGCGCGGCAGCGTGACTTCGCGGCTGCGCACGTGCTTGAGCTGCTGCATCCGCAAATCGAATTCCGCCTCCTGCACACGGTCTTGCTGGCGTTTTAAAATGATCTCTTCGGTTTCTTCGGTGAGGTCATCTGCCTCGTACATCTTCTGGAGTTGGCGCAGTTCCTCGCGCTGATTTTCGAGAAACATCTGCTCGCGCTTGAGCAATTGATCGGCGTTCTCTTCTTCCGCCTTCCGCCGCACCTGCGTGAAGTAGTCATTTTCTTCTTTGGCGACTTCTGCCGCGCGTTGCCGCGCCTTGAGCGCATGCGGCGTGGTTTCCTCCAGATGCTTCAAATCCAGCTCCGCTTGGGCGATGGCCAGTGTTTTGTTTTCCACCGAAACGGCGATATCCGCGAGCTTGTGGTCGATGTCCATAGGATCAAACGCCACCAGCGTCGCACCCTTGCTGACGCGGCTGCCGTGCTCGGCGATTTGTTTGATTTGAAACTCCGACCACACGTTTCCTTCGAGCTGTAGCAGCGTGAAATTCTCAGGTATCGCGCTGGCTTGAGCCGAGTGGCGAATGACAAACGGGCGTTTTTCGAGAGCCAGTTCGGTCGTTTCCGCCGCGTGTGTCAGTGATGCCGATAAAACCCAAGGAGCGAGAAATAAGTAATTTGGACGCATGGAAGTCAGTTCTGAAATCAGGAGAGGAAACCGCCTAGGCCCGCGAATCACAATCCCGATCCTCGATTTTTCAAGCAGTGGAGCGCGAAATTTATTCCGCATTGCCGGGGCAGGAAGAAGCGGAATGAATTCCGCGCTCCAATTTAAGAGATCACGCTCTCCAACATTTCCGCGATGCGTTTTTCCGAAACCTTCTGGGTGCAGGGAATGTCAGGCGCGAACAGGGAAATCCGGTATTCCTCCAGCGCCCAGCCGAGCGGCCACAGCGCGGGATCGTCCGGTGTCTCGGTCCACTTGATGAACCACGGCAGCCAAAGACGGCGCATGCGCTGCATTTTTTCCAAGTCCTTGATGATCGGCAGCGAGTGGATGCGCCCCAGCCGCGAGCGAATCGCACGCAGGCGGCGCGGGTAGTCCGGCAGTCCTGAATAACCTGCTTTCCAAGCAAAACGCGGGCGGAACAACCACGCGAGTTGCTCATCAATGTCATCAGCGATTTCACCGAGATTGCGGTCCTTGCGATGGCGGGCGAGCCACGGCTGGATGTCGGGCAAAATTTTCATCACCTCGTCCAAACCGCCACCAATCCGCGCGGCGGCATCGAACCAACGACCGCGCGCTTTCTCAGTGAGCAGGCAGAAATCTTCCGGTTTTCTGGGAAACGCGCCGCCCGCCGCGCCTTCTGCCGCGAGCAGAATCAAGTCGTCCAGCGAGGTTCCGCCGATGCCGAGACGCGGCAACTCGACCTTCGCCATGATGCCGAGCGGAAACTTCTTTCGCAGATGATCCACCTGCGCCGGATGGGCCAGCCACAGCAAGCGTGCGCCGCCGGAGCGATGCGATTCCGCCGCCTCCGCAGCGCTGGTGAAGGCACGCACACCGACGGATTTCCCCTCGTCCACCAA
>JBGSLX010000094.1:0-4765 GCA_041740475.1 Akkermansiaceae bacterium
AACCACACTTCCGTGAGACAGGCCAATATCATTGAAATTGAGGACGACAGCGTCGGCGTTGATAGCTAGTGCGCACAACCCAAGCACAAATGTGACTCGCGGGGGGAGTTTCATAACGCAGGTTTTAAAGATCGGATGGTCCAAGACGGTCAAACAAAAAGTAATCGGTTAGGAACATGGTGAAATCGAAACAACGAGGAATGAGCCCTTTCGTGATATGTTTTCGAAGTGGAACAGATACGACCTCGCACGAAGTTTTTGGTGACCAAGTTGAAATTGAGAGGAAGAATCGCATCTGTTATATGACGCGTGGTTTATTTACCGATTGCATGCATCGACAACCCCATAGACTCGCTTTAGGAAGGCGCGGTGAATTCATGGGAAACTGCGATGGAGGGGGTGCGGCGCTGTCTGAGTGTCGGGCTGACGGAATTTGTGATTTGTGCGGGAGCGCGGAATGCGGCGCTGGTGGAAGTGCTTGCTCGGGCGGAAACAAGCGGGCGGGTGCGCATTTGGCGGCATTTTGAGGAACGCAGCGCTGGTTTTTTCGCGCTCGGCCGCACGATGCAAACGGGTCTGCCGTGTGCGGTGGTGACGACAAGCGGCACGGCTGTGGCGGAGCTGCTGCCTGCGATGGTGGAGGCGTTTTACCAAAGTCGCCCGCTGGTCGCGCTCACGGCGGATCGCCCCGCAGCATATCGGGGGAGCGGCGCGACGCAATGCATCGAGCAAGTGGGCTTTTTCGGATACTACGCATTTCAAGGCGAGTTGAGCGCGTGGGATGGCAAAGGGCCGGCGCACCTGAATCTGGAGTTTGAAGAATCCTTCGAGCCCGGCGATGGCGCAATCACTGAGCAAATGGTCGGCACGTTCACGCCCGCGAAAGATCGGCTCGATGTGGCGGAACTCGCGCGTTGGTTGCGGGAAGATCATTTCAAGGGATTCGCGGTGATGATTGGTGGGCTGGAGCAGCATGAGCGCGAGGAGGTGTTTCATTTCTGCCGAGACTTCGGCGCACCGGTTGTGGCGGAGGCCACCAGCGGACTGCGCGAGGCTTTGAATGGCCTGAGCATTCACGATGCGGACCGCGTTCTCAAAAAGCGCCCACCGGGAAAAATTCTGCGCCTGGGCGAAGTGCCGAGCGGGAGATTCTGGCGGGACTTGGAAACGATGCCGGAGGTTTCCGTGTGGTCGATCTGCCGCAACGGTTTGCCCGGTCTGGCCCGCGCCTCCAAAGTCACGCGTGGCCCGCTCGACCGCGTGATCCAAGCGCTCGGCACGGTGGAGCCCGCCGACGATGCGCTGGATTTGCTCGTCGGCGCATCCGCTCGCGCGGCGCACATCGAGGAATTGCTAGAGTGTTTTCCAGACAGCGAACCGGCCTTGATCCGCGCGCTTTCCCAATTCGCCTGCATCGGCAGCGGCGTGTTTCTCGGAAATAGCCTGCCCATCCGCGAGTGGAACTTATTCGCTCAATGGCGTCGCCCAGTGATGAACGTGCGGGCCAATCGCGGTGCCAACGGCATCGACGGCCAAGTCAGCACATGGCTGGGAACCAGCGCCGACCAAAGAGACGCGTGGGCAGTCATCGGCGACCTCACCGCGCTCTACGATCTCGCGGCCCCGTATCTTCTTGGCCAAACGCAGAACGCTGGGCGCACGCTCGCGGTCATTCAAAATCACGGCGGGCGGATCTTCGAGCGCCTGCCACGTCTCAGCAGCATGAATGCGCGCGCCGCCGAGTGCATGATCAATCCGCATCAAGCCGACCTCTCGGGCTTGGCCACACTGTGGGGCATGCGTCACCTGCGCGTGCGCACCGCTGATGACATGGACGCATGCACGGACAGCGAAACCACCACGCTGCTAGAAGTCGTGCCCGACGCGAAACAAACTGCAGATTTCTGGGCAAAATGGGATCGGCTGGATGTTTGATGGGCGAATAACCATCAATCACCACTCCATTCCGAGTTCACTCAGCAGGCGAGCGACGGAGAGATTTCTTCTGCGAAAGCAGTCGCTTGTCGGCCACGGATCGTTGTTTCGAGCGACGCGAGCGAGGTCGTTTCTGACGGCGCATTTTCTCGATGGCTTGGGTTTTCGCGATCGCGGTGCCGTCGCGGATGGCTTCGAGCTGATCGCATAATTCGCGCCGCGCGAGATAGCGATTGAGTTCACGTGAGCGATCCATCTGGCACTTGATGCAGACGCCGCTGGGCAGGTGCTTGAGAAACACGCAGTTCGAGGTCTTGTTGATTTTCTGACCGCCAGCGCCCGAGCCACGGACGAATTTTTCGAGCAAGTCACCCTCGCCGATGCCAAGCGCCGCCATCCGCTGGGCGAGAGCAGCGAGTTTATCGGCAGAGAGCGGATTTTGCATCGGCATGATGTCAGAGTGTTGCTCCAGACAAGTCAACGCACCAGCGGCCTTGTTCTTCACTGCGCATCGATATTTCAGGCCAAGCCAGCCCGAATCCGCCCTTGATTCTTCGCGGTTGCGTGTCGAATCTGCGGCCTCATGTCAGCGATAGCCACTCCCACAGCCACAGTCCCAGACGCTACCGGCCACTTCGGTCAATTTGGTGGGATGTTCGTTCCCGAAACGCTGATGTCTCCATTGCAAGAACTCGCTCAGGCTTATGAATTGGCGAAAAAAGATCCCGCCTTTTATGCCGAGCTCGATGATTTACTGCACAACTACTGCGGTCGCCCCACGCCACTGTATTTCGCAGAGCGGTGGACGGAAAAGCTCGGCGGCGCGAAAATTTATCTCAAGCGCGAGGACTTGCTCCACACCGGTGCGCACAAGATCAACAACGCGCTCGGGCAAATTTTGTTGGCCAAGCGGCTTGGTAAAAAGCGCATCATCGCCGAAACCGGTGCCGGTCAACACGGCGTGGCCACCGCCACCGTTTGCGCACGCTTCGGCATGTCGTGCGTCGTTTACATGGGCAAGGTGGACATGGAGCGGCAAGCACTCAACGTCGCCCGCATGCGGCTGATGGGTGCTGAGGTTCGCGCCGTGACCGCAGGCCAGGCGACCTTGAAAGAAGCCGTGAACGAAGCGATGCGCGACTGGGTGGCCACGGTGGATCACACCCATTACATCATCGGCTCAGCGCTCGGCTCGCACCCATTTCCGATGATTGTGCGAGATTTCCACCGCGTGATCGGGGTGGAAACACGGCGGCAGATTATGGAAAAAGAAGGCCGACTTCCCGATTTGCTCGTCGCCTGCGTGGGTGGCGGATCGAATGCAATCGGCCTGTTTCATCCGTTTATCGCCGATGAAAATGTGCGCATGGTGGGAGTGGAAGCGGGTGGAGACGGAATTTTACCAGAACGCCACGCGGCCCGTTTCCAAGGCGGAAAACTCGGGGTGCTGCAAGGCACGAAAACATGGTTGCTTGCGAATCACGACGGCCAAATCGAGCTGACGCACTCAGTTTCCGCAGGCTTGGACTACGCCGCCATCGGGCCAGAACATGCTTATCTGCATCACATCGGTCGCGTGGAATACACTTACGCCACCGACGATGACGCGCTCGCCGCGTTCAAAGAACTCGCGCACACCGAGGGCATCATACCCGCGCTGGAGAGCGCTCATGCGATGGCCTACATTTCCAAAGTCGCGGGTTCGCTGCCCGAGAGCACCATCCTCGTCGCCAACTTATCAGGCCGCGGCGATAAAGACGTGGAACAGGCATCGAGGTTCCTGCTGTAAATTCTTTGATCGAGCGCGTTTCGAGATGTGGGTAATTCCGGATCAGTACCCGGTTGAGAAATGCACTCACAGTTCGTCCGTGCTGATTTCTGGCCCTTTCAAACGCTGTTCCAGCAGCCGACGATGTTTGGTGACTCGGCCACCCACGCGCTTGCGCCACATGCGGAAGCTGGATGGTTTCAGTTCTTGACGCATGATGGCGATGAACTCGCTTTCCGCGAGCCCCGTGCGTTCCTTGATTTCCTCAAAGGTCGTGCGGTCTTCCCATGCGAAGCGGATGATGCGTGAAATTTCTTCGGGAGAGCGGACCAACTTCATTTGCCGCATCTTGTAAACTCGCTGCGGCTGTTTTCAACGCGGCCCGTTCAAAATGCTTTGTTGCCCGGCAAATGACCGAGCCGGCCTCAATGGCGAAACTTGCGCTTGAACGAGATCGCAGCGGCAGATTTGGAGATAATGCTTTGGAGATAGGCGACTTCTTCCGAATCCAGATTGTGATCGACGGCGGCGAGCTTTTCTTGAGCTCGATGAATCGCATCTTGAGCACTTTGCTCGTCGATTTCCTCCTCACCCAGCGCCATATCGGTCAGCACGGTGACTTTGGATTGGGTCACTTCCGCGAAACCAGAGCCGATTGCGATGGTGGTCACGTGCCCATTGTGTTGGTAACGGAGTTCTCCGGGATGAAGCGAAGTGACCAAGCACGCATGCATCGGGAGCACGCCGAGCTCGCCATCGGCTCCGGGGAGATAGACGTTTTCGACGGTGTCTGAAAACACCTTCTTCTCTGGCGTCACGATTTCGAGGTGGAGTGGCATGAAGTTTTCAGTTGGAAGTTTTCAGTTTTAAGAGAAGCGGCCGAGTTTTGATGATCGTTGATCAAACTGAGCACTGAACCCTAGCCAACTCAGTCTTTCGCGACGGAGTCGATGCTGCCCTTCATGTAGAAGTTGCCTTCTGGAACGTCGTCGTGTTTGCCATCGAGGATTTCAGCGAAGCCTTTGACCGTTTCCTCGATGGAGCAGAGAACGCCCGAAACGT
>JBGSLX010000095.1:0-16100 GCA_041740475.1 Akkermansiaceae bacterium
CCAGGATTTCCCCGCGCGCCGCTGCCGCCCCGGCATTGCGCGCCGTGCTCAAGCCAGACGCCGCGAGCTGCATGCATTTCACCCAAGGAAATCGCTCCATCACCCATTCCGCCGTGCCATCCACCGACCCATCATCCACGACGATGGTCTCGAAATCCGCGCCCTGGATTTGCGCCAACGCCTCAAGACAGCCGCCGATCCGCTCCCGTCCATTGCGCGTGCAGACGATCACCGAGTAGTCACGAGTCGCGCGCGGCGGCGAACTGGCCTGCGCCATCGCAGCTTGGATCGCAGCCAGCGCGGGCTTGTCTGCTCCGCTGCGGTCGATCAGCCCAAAATCCCAATCGAGCACCTCCGCGCCTTGGTTCCACCAACGGTCGCTCCACGCATACACCGTGAAGCCCGCGCATTCTTCCTGCCGACTTGTTAGGAGCGCCCATTCGAGAGTCGCCGCCTGACGCGCGAGGCCATTTCGTGAGGAATCCAGCCCGAATTCTGAGACGACGAGCGGTCGATCCCCGGCGATGTGGTGCAGACGTTTGAGATAGCTGCGGAAATCGTCGGCGTTTTCCAAGTAGATGTTCAGTGCCGTGAAGTCCGCATTTTCCGGCTCCAAGTATTCGGTGCTCGGGTAGTTCGCGTAGGCAAAAAGCAGCTTCGGAGCGAGCTCTCGCCCGAGCGCGATCAAGTCCTCAATCGCATGCCGCACCCGCAGCGGTCCCATCCAGCGCACCAGATCCGCAGGGATTTCATTTCCCACATAAACACCCGCAAGCGCCGGGTGACCCGCTGCTTCCGCGAGAGCATTGACAAGCTGGACCCGCGCCGCGCTCAGCAGGACCGGATGTTGGAAAAAATCCGCATGTTGCCCCCAGTTCAGCCCGCCGAAAACTCGCAGCCCATGGCACATGGCCGCATCCAGCAGCCGCCGATCCGGCATTTCATACAAGCGTAGTGAGTTGAAGTCCGTTGCGATGATGCGTTGAAAATCCCGATCGAAGGACTCCGGCCAGCCGCCGGGAAATGGCCCGTATGTCACCGCCCGGACTTCCACGCGCGCCGCACCGCAACGGAAAAATTTCCCGTCAGTGGCCCAGCGCTCGTTGAAATCATTTCCCAACACGGAATGAACCTAAGACTTCACTTCCGATTCAGAAGCTCAATCCGCTGGCGTGGCGTTTTGAAGGCGGCTTCAAGTCGCCACTGCGATCCATGGCTCCCAGAGAGTGCCACTCCGTGAGGGAATCACTTTTACTTCGTCGTGAGCAAATACCTGTCTGGTGACACTGCCACGCATCAAGTCGGGTGTGATATTTTTCCCGCTTAAAAACCCTGATAAGGGTTTCGCATCCCAGCCCGGGGTTGGCCGCAAGGCCTACCCCGGGTAACTCGCGAAACGAGTCACAACCCTGAATGGGTTGTGTAAGGGTGATAGACGCATCGCGCTGAATTGGTGCGCTTCGTTGGGGATGAAGAGCAGGGACAGGATGTCCCTACGACGGACTGGAACTGCAAGTTCCAGCTACGATTTCCACGACCCAGCACACGCCATCTGCGATGATGAAGCGCACGTTGTGACCGCAGAGCAATGCGCCAAACACGCGCTCCGCATCATCGGCTTGCACTGCGGGGCGCGGATCGAGCGCGAGAGCTTCGCGAATCAGCGACTGCGAGCGCGCGGGCAATCGTTCAAAGGCGGCCTGCACCTCGCTGGCGATAATCACTTCCAGGCGCGGAATTTCCTCGGCAGCGAATCCTGCGACGGCCTGCGGCAAAGCTTCGGCATAGGGCAAGTAGGGCTTGATGTCGTAAATAGGCGTGCCATCGACCAAGTCCAAGCCACCGAGAAGCAAGTGCGGCCCATCCGCAGCCGCAGAATCGATCCCCTCCAGCCGCACCAGCGAGAGCCCCAGTGCGTTTGGCCGATAGGTCGAGCGACTCGCGAAGACACCCACCCTGCGCTCGCCGCCGAGGCGTGGCGGTCTCACGGTCGGCCGCCAGCCTTGGGCCGCAGTTTCGTGAAAGCCGAAAATCAGCCATAGATGGGAAAACCCCTCGATGCCACGGATCGCCTCCGCACTGCGGTAGGTTTCATGAAATACGAGGGTACCCCATGCGGACGGACACAATCCCGGTTGGCGGGGCACTCCGAATTTACTCCCGAAACAAGAACGAACCAGACCGATGGGCTCCAGAGTGATCACTGCGCTCAGCGGGTCTTGAAATGGACGCTGCCACGCAGCAAGCCGTTCTCGCGGCGGTAATGCACGCTGAGCTTTTCGAGACCTTTGGTGGCGGCGCTTAATTTGCGGAGCGCGTCGAGGTCCTCTTCATCCATCGGCAAGGCATCCGGGTGCTTGGCGATGAGCTTGGACGAATGATCGATGAAGACGCGGAGTGCCTCGAAGTTCATCATGAAATGTATGCCCGTGGTGGCGGCTTCTTTCTTCTCCGCCATCGCGAGCAGATCGAGCACTTGATTTTTTGAGCTGGAGAGCGCGAACCATTCGTCGTTCAGCGTGACCGATGGCAGGAAGTCGTCGTTGAAAAACGGCAGCGGCAAGAACCAGGTGGTGAAGCCGTTTTTCTCGGAAGTCATCGGCTTTTGCTCTGGGATTTCCATGCCGTTCATTTTGCCGATTTTCGCGGCGATTCGGTTGGCACTGCCGTTCATGGTCTCCCACGCGGAGGCAAGTTTCGCACGATCCGCCACCGGCGCGATCATTGAGATGCGCGGAACTTTCGCCTCATCGAGAAACTCTTGAGGCACCTTGGGAATGGCTGGAGCGCTGCCAATCAAATCAACGACCACCGCGCTTTCGACGCCCAGACCGGCGTTAAAATCACCATTGAACGCCTCCCACAGCGCCGCCACGTCTTCGCGGAACCCACCTTCGAAAAGCTGCGTCATTTTCTTCATTTCCTCCAGCGAGCCCTCATCCGCGATCTCGCCAAACTTCATCGACATCGCGTAGCCCGTCTCGATCAGAACCTCGAAGTAGGAGCGCATTTTCACCGCGTAGGCCGCATCGCCGCTCATGTTGGAGAACAGCACCGTGTTTTCGCCTGCCCCCAAATGACTGAGGCGATTGGGCGCGTCCCAGTCGATCGCTCCGCTGTCAGTTCCGCCGTACGACTCGATTTTGAGTCCGTCTTCTAAAAACGCCACGGTGCCTGTCGCATCGCTGCGGGTGAGTTTTAGCACAGCACTCTCGCGCTCGGAAAGGATCCTCAACAACGCCTCAATATCCCGCGTATCACCCAGTCCCTCAGCCTCCGCAAAACCCTCGCGCAATCCATCCGCGATGTCCGACAATCCACCCGCCGCGTCGGAGATGTTTTGGATCAAGTCCTTGCGGCCATAAATCACCGCCGCCAGCTCCTTGTCCGCATGCGCATCGCAAAATGCCAACGACTCACCAGCGAGAATCGACTCGCCAGCAGCCGACGCGAATACCAGATCATCCACCGACGAACCGATAAACATCACCGCGTAGTCGCCAATCATGCCGCTCACTACGACCAAGTTCTTCTTCGCTGCGGCAGCAATCAGCCGGTCAATCGTGGGTCCGTCCGTCAATTGCTCCATCATCGGTCGCAAACTTTCGAGAGAAGTCGCCGCCTTTTCGCCCATGACCGTGTATCCGCTGAAAGTTTGGCCCGCTTTTTCTACCTCGGTGACCACGACCATTTCACCTGCCATGCCGAGCATTTCGGTCACGCCCGCCAGTTGCTGGGCCGCAGCCTCCGCGCCATCGGGAGCCACACGAAAGGCGATGTAAATTGGCGGCATCGCCATCTTTTCGAGCAGTGCCACGCCCGTCTCTGGGTCCGCGAGTAATTCCCGAAACATCTCTGGATCGGAGCCCATTGCCATGGTCTGCATCAAATCTGCGGGTGAACCCGATGTCGCAATCTCTGACATCGCGCTGGCCACGCCACGCATCATCAGCCGAGTGCGTGCGCGGTTGAGAACGAGCGAGTGAGCACTCTGCTCAGAAGTGGATTTGCCGAATGCCACCGTGATCTCTTGGTCGTACAAATTTCCAGCGCCCTCCGCCTCATCCGCTTCCGCGACCTCTTCGTCGCCGTCCTCCTCACCCATATCGGAACCCATTTCGTCCTCCATGACTTTGAAAAAATCGCTGCCTTTGACGGCTTTCACTGTCTTCGAAAGGTTGGGCAACGTAATGACCGCCTCGACGTCTTGCGGCAAGTAGCGTGCGAAACCAAGCTTTGCGGCCCGTTCGTCTGGAGTGAGCGTGCGCACTTTGACGGCTGGTGCTGGCTGATTTTCCGCAGCTTGCGGAGCGCCGCCGCTCTCGGGTGTCACCGCCGCGTCTTGTGCGGCCTCAGGCACCTTGGCCTCGTCCTTTTTCTTTTCGCAGGCGGTGAAAATCACCGTCCCAGCGACGACCCAACCTAGCACTAAGCACTTTTTCATGATGGGACGACGCTGAAATCGCCATCACTCACTGGCAAGCACATACATCCCTCGTGCCAGCGAGGTTTCTCCGTTCTCGGCGCTTGCGGGAGTGAGCTGTGATCGTTAAACGCACGTCGTCATGGCTAAACAACCAGTGGTATTGATCATTCGCGACGGCTGGGGTGTGAACCCCGGGGGAATCGAGACAGCGGAAAAAGACGGCAACGCCGTGCTGCTGGCCGACACACCCTTTCACAACACCACGCTCGCGCCGTATCCCAAGGGCATGCTCAGCGCCTCCGGCCTCGATGTCGGCCTGCCGCCCGGGCAAATGGGCAACTCCGAAGTCGGGCACCTGAACCTCGGTGCAGGTCGCGTGGTCTATCAAGACTTCACTCGCATCAACAAAGCCATCGACGAGGGGACATTGGCGACCAATCCCGTGTTTTCCGAGGCGCTCGCCAAAGCGAAAACATCGCGTCTGCATTTCATCGGCCTCGTTTCGGACGGCGGAGTCCATAGTCACCAAGACCAACTCATCGCGATGGTGCAGCTCGCCAGCCAAGCGGGCGTGAAGGACATCATGATCCACGCCATCACCGATGGCCGGGACACCTCGCCCACCGGCGGAGCGGGCTACCTCGCGAAGGTCGAGGACGAGGCCGCCAAGTGCGGAGCGCGCGTCGCCACCGTGGTCGGCCGCTACTTCGCCATGGACCGCGACAAGCGCTGGGACCGCGTGAAACTCGCTTGGGACGCTATCGTGCTCGGCATCGGTGAAAAGCGTGACATTCTCGCCAGTGAGGCCATCGCCGATTTTTACCGACTCGATAAGACCGACGAATTCATGCCGGCGATGATTTTTGCCGAGCCTGATCATCAGCGCGTGCGCGATGGCGACGTGATCATTTTCTTCAACTTCCGCGCCGACCGTGCCCGGGAAATTTCTGACGCGTTTCTCCATGCGGACTTCGATGGCTTTGACCGCACGGTGCGACCCGCGACGCATTACGTCACACTTACAGAATATGGCGAAGCCTACGACTGCCCGGCGATTTTCGCGCCGCAGAAACTCGATTTTGTGCTCGGTGAAGTCGTCGCCATGGCCGGGAAAACCCAGATGCGCATCGCGGAAACGGAGAAATACCCGCACGTCACTTATTTCTTCAACGGCGGCATCGAGAAGTCGAATCCCGGCGAAGACCGCGTGATCATCCCCTCGCCCAAGGACGTGCCGACTTACGATTTCAAACCGGAAATGAGTGCGCAACAGGTCACCGACACCGTCGTTTCCAAACTGAAAGATTACGACCTCGTCATCCTCAACTTCGCCAATCCAGACATGGTCGGCCACACCGGCGTGGTGGAAGCGGCCATCAAAGCGGTGGAAACCATCGATGCCTGTGTCAAAGCGGTGGTCGAGGAAACGCTCAGCCTTGGCGGCAAACTGCTGATCACCGCAGACCACGGGAATTGCGAATACATGCGCAACCCCGATGGCTCGCCCAACACCGCGCACACCACCAATCTGGTGCAGATCATTTACGTCGCGGAAAATGCCGCCGACTACCGCTTGAAGGACGGCATCCTCGCCGATGTCGCGCCGACCTTGCTCGACATGCTCGGCGTGCCCGCGCCGCCGCAAATGACCGGCACCAGTCTGTTGGAAAAACGCTGAGCTGAGGGTGCCTACAGACGAAATGATTGCATGAACAATCTGGCACAAATGGGATGAATTTGACCGCCAAGCCGCCAAGAGCGCCAAGGGAATAAAAAAGATGGCTCCCGACTTACCCACTTTCAAATCTCACCCACACGCTATTCCATTTCTCTAACTTTGCGCTCTTGGCGACTTGGCGGTGAATAACCTCTTCCTTCACGGTTTTTACGGCAACCTCTTCCAAATTTAGCCGTTTGGAGCTCGCCTGAGCAAAAAATGCAAAACACGGCTTGATTCCCGGGATTTCGTGACTAAAACGCCCGTCCCTCATGCCAAACACACCACGCACGCTGAAAGTCGCGATCCCGAAAGGCAGCTTGGAAGCTCCTACCGTGGAGCTTCTTTCGAAGGCTGGTTACGAGGTTTATGTTTCCTCTCGCGGCTTGCGCCCGAGTTCGAACGATCCGGAGCTCGATTTGTATTTGATCCGCGCTCAGGAAGTCGGCCGTTACGTCGGCCAAGGTTTTTTAGATTGCGGCATCACTGGCTTCGATTGGGCTTACGAAAACGAAGTGGAACTGGTGGATCTCGGCGAGCTGCAATATTCCCGCGCCACCGTGCGCCCCACCCGTTGGGTATTGGTTGTTCCTGAAGACTCGCCGATTCGCACGGCTGCGGATCTTGAAGGCAAGCGCATCGCCACCGAAGGAGTCGGCATCACCAATCGCTGGCTTAAGGAGCGCGGCATCAATGCCGAAGTCGAATTTTCATGGGGAGCGACCGAGGTGAAAGTGCCGGATTTGGTGGACGCCATCGTGGATGTCACTGAGACCGGATCGTCCATCAAGGCCAACCGACTGCGCATCGTCGATACGCTGCTGACCTCTGTCCCGCACTTTTACGCCAACCCGACCGCTGCGGCAGATCCTTGGAAAAAGGAGAAAATGGAGCGCATCGCCCTACTGCTCAAAGCCGCACTCGAAGCACGCGGCAAAGTCGGGCTGAAAATGAATTTACCCGCCGCCAAGCTGCCAGAACTGTTGGAAAAGCTTCCATCCCTGCGCCGTCCCACCGTCGCCAACCTCTCGGAAGAGGGCTGGGTCGCAGTTGAGACAGTGATTGACGAAATTGTCGTGAGGGACATTATCCCCGAACTCAAGCGTCTGGGTGCGGAGGGGATTATCGAGTATCCGCTCAACAAAATCGTCCCCTGAAACCATTTGAACTGAACCACTAACCCCGCAAGCAACCGCCATGGGCTCCATCAAGAAACGCCGTAAAACGAAAATTAATAAGCACAAGCGCAAGAAGCGCATGAAGCAGAACCGCCACAAGAAGCGTCTCCGCTACAAGTCCTAATCACCGGACCCATGTGAACTTCAATTGCCGGAGGCCCGTGAAAGCGGGTCTTCGGCTTTTTGTTTTTAAATTCCCCGGGATCGCCGAGCCCTAGCTCGGCAAGAACTCAACCCGAAAAAAGAAGTAGCAACAACGAAAGGGTCAAAAAGCCTCGAAAAAAGAGGTTTTTGGGACTTTTTACTGAATCCCAAAAGATGTGAGCGGAAGCATTCTTAACTCTTTCAAATTTCGTCACTTTCGCGTTTTTCGTTGTTCTAAATATCGGCATTCGGGCCCAATTCTCAAACTGCGATGAGCCTGCAAGTGGTGGTAGATTTCCGCGTGATCGACGAGTCAGACGACTGGCTGGTCGTCGATAAACCTGCGCCGTTGATTGTCCATCCAGCCAACCGAAAACCCGAGCCCACACTGCTCGGCGGCGTCGAGCATTTGCTCGCCTTTGAGATGGAAAACGGTGCTTGCCCGGCGATCGTCAATCGGCTCGACCGCGATACCAGCGGCTTGGTCATCATCGCAAAACACACTGCCGCCGCGCGCAAGCTGGGGATCATTTTCGAGAAGCGCGAAGTTTCAAAAGAGTATCTGGCCATCGTCAACGGCTGGCCAACAGCAGATGAATGGACAGTGGACGAGCCACTTCTTCGAGCCGGAGAAATCGAGCTGTCACCGATTTGGGTCCGCCAAATCATCCATCCGGCGGGAAAATCCTGTCTCACGCGTTTTCGCGTCGAGAGCCGATTCGAGCGAGCTGAGGGCCGCTTTGCTCTGGTCCGGTGTTTTCCAGAAACGGGGCGGATGCACCAGATCCGCGTGCACTTGGCGCACGCCGGCCATGCGATCACGGGCGACAAACTGTATTCGGGCGATGGCTCCGAGTATCTCGAATGGATGGCCACGGGCTGGACTCCTGAACTCGCCCAGAAGCTGCATCTCGCTCGCCACGCGTTGCACGCCTCCAGCCTGGTCCTGCGATGGGATGATCAAAGTTTCCACTGGCAAGCCGTTCTCGCGCCGGATCTCGCCGATTTCGCAGCCGGTAATCCCAGTTTAGCAACGCCGGGCGTGGTCACATGGAGCCGCTACGATTGATGCTCGAATGCTTCATTTCAGGCAGCGATAAACGTGGGTGATCCGCGAGGATTTCTCGGCATCCCGGTTTTTGCTTTTGGTGGGTGCTTCCAGTTGCTTCATTTCGCCCATGCATGCGCGATTTTTACTCATCTGGTTTTTCACACTAACGGCTCTTTGTCCGGTGGTTTTGGCCTCTGGCAAGTCCGACAAAAAGGCGGCGATCACCTTGCACATGGAAACCGAGTCCACGGACAATCCGAAGATGATCTTCAATCACGACTTCGAAGGTCAGAATCGTTTTTTCCGGCGCATGCCTGAAATCAGCGGTCGCGACATCGCATCGTTCAAACCCTTTGTTTCGGACTCCGGCGCGGATTCCGGCGCGGTTTTCAAACTGAAACCAAACGGTGCCCGCAGGCTGTCCACCGTCACCTCCGCAAATCAAGGGCGCTGGTTCGTCACGATGGTCAACGGTCGCATCTTGGATGGAGTGGTCATCGACAAGCAGATCACCGACGGAATCGTGGTGATTTGGAAAGGACTGACCGCCGCCGACATCGCCACTCTGGACGAAACACTGCCACGAATCGGAGAAGAGGGACCCAAAGACAAAAGATCGGTGGAGTGAGTCATTCCTCGAACATGCTGCGGGCCTTTCTAGTCGTGTTGTGTTTCAGCAGTGTGGCACGCGCCGGGCTGGACCTGCGTTTGCCGACTGAAAATCACCATCTCTTCAGCGGCGAGCATGAACGGTTTTACATGTATGTGGACCGGACGTTCGAGGGCGAGACGAGCAAACCGTGGGAGGGCGGTTCTTACGGTTTGGTTCGCAATGCGTTGCGCCTGAATGGTGAGGTGGTTTTGACGAAATTTCACGAAGGCATCGACATCGCGCCGATCAATCGCGACCGCGCAGGAAATCCGCTCGACCTCGTTTCCAGCATCGCCGATGGCCGGGTGGTTCATGTGAGTCCGATTGCCGGGCGCAGCAATTACGGCAAATACGTCGTCGTGGAGCATCAGTGGGAAAATTCCTACGTGTATTCGCTCTACGCGCATCTTGCGGAAATCACGCGCAGCCCGGGCGATCCGGTGCGCGCTGGCTCTGCCTTGGGTCGAATGGGCTACACCGGAGCCGGAATCAACCGCACGCGCGCTCACGTTCATCTTGAGGTCGCGCTGCTGATGAGTCGGCGTTTCGACGACTGGCAAAAGGCGTTTGGCGGCGGCATCAATCATCATGGATTGTTCAACGGCATGAACCTTTCCGGCGTCGATGTAGCACGGCTTTTTCTGGAGCATCGCGCGAATTCAGAGCTGAGATTCAGCGAGTTTGTCGCCACCACGCCGGTTTATTTCAAGGTGGCGGTGCCTGCATCTGGCACGCCGGATTTCTTGCAGCGTCATCCATGGATGCAGCGCGGCACGGCGGAAAAAGCCGTTTCGTGGGAAATCAGTTTCAGCGCGACCGGCCAACCAATTGCTTTTGAGCCGCTACAAAAATCGGTGACCGAGCCGGTGATCACCAAGGTCCGTTCGTCAGACGTGCCACATGGCTACCTCACCCGCAGTCTCGTCACCGGGCAGGACCAACGCGCATCGCTCACCCGCTCAGGCAAGCAGCTCGTCGCCCTGCTGATGGATGATTTCCCGGTTAATGGCGATGCTTCAACCGAACCGAAGGCGACCAAACACACACCATGACAGATACCATTTTAGAAAAACTCACCTCGCTCGGTCACACACTGCCTGCGGTGCCCGTGCCAGTCGCCGCGTACGTCAACTGTGTGCGCAGCGGCAATTTGCTCTTTCTCTCGGGCGGCTTGCCGGTGGATGGAGATCGAAAAATCATCGGCAAAGTGCCCACCGAGGTCTCGGTCGAGGAGGCGCAGGAAGCCGCGCGAATGATCATCCTCAATCGACTAGCGGTGATCCATGCGGAAATCGGCTCACTGGATTTGGTGAAACAAATCGTCGCGCTAAATGGATTTGTGAATTCCACCGCGGACTTTTACGGCCACCCGCAAGTCATCAACGGCGCGTCCGAGCTGCTGGTCGAGATTTTCGGCGAGAGGGGCAAGCATTCGCGCACGGCACTCGGCGCAGCGGCGCTTCCGCTCAATGTGGCCGTTGAAATCAACCTGATCGTCGAAGTCACGGCGGCATGAGCGGGCGCTCTTTGGCTTTCTCGCGGTAAAAAACTTTGTCCATGCGATCCAGATACTCGGAGACGGCGTCTTTACGCTTGTGGGGATTGGATTTGAGCCGCTCTTTCAGCCGCTGGTAGTCATCGAAAACCCCGCTAGTTTCCCGGGCGCGGGTGATTTCAAACCAGTCGAGATAATCGCGCCCACGCGCTGCGCGTTCGAGCATGGTTCGGCGCGTTTCGGTGAGCTTGGCAAGAGTCGTCTCCACGTCTTTTGCCCGGTTTTTCGACAGTGCGAGCAGCAACGTTTGATACTCGGTGAGCAGCGGTCGGTAAGAGGGAAAACAGCGGTAGCTGAGACGAACGAGCGCTTCTTGGGCATACGTCACCGTCGCGATGCGCTGGGGTTCTTCGAGCGCGGCAAGTTCCGGCCAAGCTGAAATTTCCTTCTGCAATTGAATGCCTTCCGCCGTGGGAAAATCGAGCCGCAGCGCCTCGTTGAGCGCCTCCTCAGACTGCTGAATGGTCATGATGTCGGTGAGCAGGGTGAGGCCACCTTTTGCCGCGAGCTGCAGCGCCCACCATTTGGCGAGACTGGTTTCCGACAAGTTAAGTTCTGGAAAATGTTTGCGCATCAGCGACGGCATTTCTCCTTGGTAGGCAGCCACCTCATTCACAAAGGCGCGGAAACCATTTTTGCCCTGCGGCTGCTCTAACAGCGCCATCACCAATGCTCCGGACGAAACGCGGAACGCCGCGCGTGTGGCACCGTCCATCTCTTCAAAAGCCTGTTCGTTCAGAGCAAACAGGTCATCGAGCTTGAACAATCCGCCGCGTTTGAAGAGCGCTTCATAAAGCCGACGATCGCTCAGATTGAGACGCCAAGCGGTGGCCTCGCGCAGTCCATCGCTCAGCCATGGCGGCACCGCCAAGAGCTGCTCTGGATCGGCTCCCGCGCCGGTCTGAAGCCCGCGCTCGAAAAGCAGCGCACTGGTGATCACACGTTTGAAGCGCTCCTGTTCAATGCCTCGGCTCAGGTGGACGTCGAGCCGTAGCTCTTTGATGTCATCCACCACGATCAATCGCATCGCCATTGTGCGGGCAGGCATTGGGTCGCCCGCACGACCATGAAGGCGGATGCTGACTGGTATTTTCCAAGAATCCGGCTCCTCAGTTAGTCGCAGCAACTCATCTTTTGTTTCCTCCGCGAGCATGGCCACAGTGCTGCGGACCAGGCTTTCGCCACCAGAAACGCGGAATTGCTGGGTGCGGCTGTGAACCGTGTCCGAGCTGAGAGAATTCGTGGCTGGCGGCTCGGCCACTTGGATGGCGCGTGGGATTTCCTCCACCGCCGCGCAGGTTGCGGCGAGACCCAATGCCAATGCCGACAAGACTTTGCGCATCCAATGGATCAGTTTGTATTCGGCACGGTCTCGGGATCGCGAGACTCAAGCCGCAAGCGGCCGGGCTGGATGCTGATGCGGGACATTTCCTGAAATGCCATCCGCGTTTCCTCAGCGTAAAGTTCCGCCAGCTTGGTGTATGCGGGCATCACTAGTATCAGAAAACCTTGCGGCACGACCAGTTTCCCAAAGCGCCCTCCACGCTTCAAAGTGGGGACGTCTTCATGGAACGCACGATCATAGAATTCTATTTCCGTGTGGCGACCTTGCTCACCTTCCGTCTGATCGACCTTTACGAACATGGAAACGGTGAAGGGTTTCCCCATGATCGAGCGCTCCATAATCACCTCCGCATGACCCTCCGCGAGGCGAACCCACACATGTTTGAACAAAATCTTGGAGGCAAGTGGACCACCTTGTTTTGCCATGAGCGTTTGGTGCAGCCATACGTTGATCTCCGCCTCGGTAAGGGTGACAGGGATGCCAAGATCTAGAGCGGTCTTGAGAACTTTGTTCAAATTTCGCGGTTTGGTGCCGCTCTCAATCGCCTCAGGCCCGCCGATGTCAGACAAGTCTTGAGGCTGCACGATGAAAAACATGGCCGCACCCAAGCCGCAGGCAAATGCGAGAAGAATCAGCGCGGTAACCCCACGGATAAAACTGTTTCCGGGCTCGTAGGAGGTAGAAGTGGCCATCGGGGCGAGTGATTAACACGGTGCCCCGGCTTTGCAAAGCCCTAGCCCATGTTTCTTGCGGAAGCCGATGATGCCTGAAAAAAATGTCTGCAGCTTGTCAAACTTTGACATGCGCAGGATGTTTATCCAGTTTGCCCGCCGTCGAAATGCCACATTTTTCTAAATCCGTCCCATGAAACTAACATCTGCTCTGTTCACCTGTTCCGTGGCTTTTGGCCTTATCTCAACCGCGTTCCTCAGCGTCTCCGCCGTGGCCCAAAATGCGCTGCCATCAGAAACTCCAGCGGTGCTCGCAGCGAAGGATGTATTGCCTGCCAGTTTGTTGGTCGGCGGCTCGCACCGCGTGCGCGATCAAGTCGTCACCGATGGCTACATGGCGCATTTCACCATCGACACCGATTTTGGCAGCTTCGAGGCCGTCGGCTTGCCTCAAGTTCAGCGCCGCATCACGGAGGCAGAAGCCATTCGAAACCTGGTAGAAACATCAAAGAGCGACCTGTTTGCCGAAGGCTTGAAACGATCCGTCACCCAGCCTATCGATGCCGTAAAAAACATCGTCACGCACCCTGTGACCTCGATCAAACACGCGCCAAAAACAGTCGGACACTTCTTCAGTAAAGTGGGTGCCTCAGTGGAGCGCGGCATGAACAAGGTCAAAGCAGACCATGAAGCCGGGGAAAACCCGAGCGCTGGCGACATCGGCAATGCTGCGAAAAACGCCGCTGGCTTCGACAAGGCGAAACTGGAAACCGCGCGACAACTCGGCGTGGACCCCTACTCGGACAACGTCCGCTTGCAGGAGGAAATGGACAAAGTCACTTGGGCATTCTTCGCCGGTGGCCTGCCATTGCGCATCGGGGCCGCAGTCGCTTCCGCTGGCGTGGCCGTGGCAGCCACGAACATGGTCGGCGTGCCGGAGGAAACCTACGCCTTGACCCAAGCGGAATTGGCGCTGCGCGATCATCAATCACTCACGCAAATGGGCCTCTCCGAAGCAGATATCAACGCCTTTCAAATCCAGCCGAACCTTAGCACCACCCGCCGCCACCGCATCGTCAAGGCGCTCGAAGCGATGCCAAACGCTGCCCAGCGCGGGCGGATCATCCAACTTGCCAACTCGTGCGAAACTTCGGATCAAGCGGACTTCCTCGTGGCGGCTCTCGCCATGCTCGCCGAACGCCAAATCAGCGGTGCCGCAAACTACACAGAGCTTCATCTTCACGGTCGTCTGCCAGGTGCAAGCGCGGCAGATGGCGTGGTCGAAATTCCCGCACCCGTCGATTACGTGACATGGACCGAGCAAGTCGCAGGTTTCGCAAATCGCGAAGACCTCGGCACCGGACCCAAGCGACTGATCCACACCGGCCACCTTTCAGACACAGCCACTAACGGATTCACCGCCGCCGGTTGGCAAATATTGCCCGTGGCGTATCCATGATCCTTTAAAAGCCAAATGCCCTCCTCCGGGAACGCTGAGCTCCCGCTCGGCATGTCTCTTCATTCCTCTCCCAGCGCGTCTCCCGCTCGGCAAATTTAGAATCGGGAACAGCGAAACAGTCGAAATAAGCGAAAGTTAAAGACTCCTGAACAAGCCTTCTCATTTATCGAGTGAGAAGGCAGTATCTTACAGATTATTCCCATCTCTTCCTATTTCTTCCTATTTCTTCCTATTTCTTATTTCGAGCGTTTCGTTGTTCCTATCTTCCTTCCGAAGCTCATCACTCTTCTGGCGACAGTTAGAAAGGGTTGTCGAAAATCGAGTCTCCGGGATCAATATCGAGCATGCGAGAAATATGCATGGTGGTGAGTTCGCCCATCGTTTTGCAATCTTGGTAATCGTGGCTGCCATGCATGCGGTCGAGCTCCTTGGCTAGCACCACCACATGCTCGCGCGGGGCGAGTTCCTCGCGACGCATCACGCCAAGCAAGGCACGCAGGCGGCTGCTTTCGACTTTGGCCCGGCGCGCCATTTGTGCGTGTTCTTCTGCCACGTATTGATCGATGCTTTTGCGGTTCAACACCTCAAAAGCCAGCTTGGTCACCGCGCGGTTAGAGCGAAAACGAAAGGCGAGATAAATGTTTCCCCGGCCTTCATACGACTGCTGATCGAAGTCGATGGCACGCACCCGATACTGCACTTCCTCGAAGTCTGGCGTGATGTCCACCACGTAGTTCACGCTGCGCATATCGCCTAACAGCCGAATAAACGTGCGCTCATTAAATTTCGTAAACTCCTTGGCGATGCGTACTTTGTTGAGGCCGGGCTGGTTGAGATAATCTTGCAGGAAGACGTCGCCCGGCACACCAGCGATGTGTTCCTCGATGAGCGTATTCCCGTTGACCAAGTAGTTCATGCGGTTGGGCGAAAGAATGTGCTCCAGCTCAAGTCCGAAGATGCGCGAGGCATCGGCGTTTTTGACGTAGAAGTAATCTGAGTTGTCGTTGAAAAGGTTAGTGATGCGAATGCGGAACGGTGACGAGTTTCCAAAATCACCGAAATCAATGCGGTCCACCCATAGATGATCGTGCTGTTTGACATCACGTCCCAGCTTGAGTTCGGTGTAGATGGCCGTGAGGCGAGGTAAAATTTCGGCGGAAACTTCCGGCGGATACATCACCGTCAGCCAGAGCGTCTCGCGGCCTTTAGGATCTTCATAAGGAATCGCGCCTGTGAAACGGCAAAGCTCGTCGTAGATTTTAGGGATGTCGCGCTGTCGATCGAAGTGATATAAATATTGGCGCAATGCCTGCGAGACAGAGTAACAGATTTTGCGCCGCTTGATCACAGTGCGAGCCTAATCACAGCTTGGGCCGCTTGCCAGCATCGGTTTTCATTTCAAAAACGTGAAAGCCTTCAGCCTAGATGGAAAGATGGGAACAACGAAATGCTCGAAAAGCCTCGAAACAAGATTGAAGAAGTGGGTTAGGATGATTCACCAACAGGGTGTATTGCCATTCTTCTTTAGCCAATTTCGTCGTTTCCGCTGTCTCTATCTCCTTGATGTTTGAAAACGATCCGAGCGACGCGGATCGGTGTCTATTCAGAAAGTTGTGTATCAAAAAAGTCACGGTTCGCCTGTTGTGTGAATGTAAACTGCATCCATACTCCGAACGAGTTCGGGCTTTGATGCACGCGCGTCAGGGGTGCCGGGCCGCTCATCGCACCCATCATTTCCCGCATGCTGCTGCCACGCGGTGCTCGCAGCGGGGGATGGTTGGCACGGTGAGTGCTAAGATCGATTGTGTTACCCTAATACCATATGAAAATGAATGATTACAATCCGCCCACTGCTGACTACTTAAGTGTGCCGTCCGAATTGTCCTTCGAAGGCAGTTGGGA
>JBGSLX010000096.1:0-3219 GCA_041740475.1 Akkermansiaceae bacterium
ACGTGAGCTGGTGCTGGTCATTTCCACCGATAAAGGGCTTTGCGGACCGCTCAACACCAACCTTGCGCGTAAAATCAAGGCGCACACCTCGCCCAATGCTGACTTCGTCACGGTGGGCCGTAAACTTCGCATCCTCTGCGAGAAACTGGGCAAAAATGTCATTGCCGATTTCACCGTCCGCGATCCGGTCCCTTTCACGCAAACCCGCCCAATCGCGAAGTTTCTCAGCCAGCAATTCTTGGAAGGCAACTACGACAAAGTTTCCGTGGCATTCACCAGCTTCGTCAACACGTTGAGCCAGGAGCCACAGGTCGTGACTTTACTGCCACTGCAACCGCACTCCGACGATGAGGTGCAAGCGTTTGAATCGGTCGGCAAAGGATTTTCGGTTGAACAACACAAGAACGACCCTGACCGCGATTTCACCTTCGAGCCCAGCCCGGGTGAGGTTCTCGCCACGATTCTGCCGCTTTACGTGAACTACCAAGTTTACCAAGCCCACCTTGAGTCTCGTGCTTCCGAGCACTCTGCACGGATGGTCGCCATGAAATCTGCGACCGATAACGCGAAGAAGTTCATCAAAGAACTGACGCTCGAATACAACAAGCTCCGCCAAGGCGCGATCACCTCCGAACTCCTCGAAATCACCACCGCGATGAAAGCGATGGAATAGCCGATGAGTCTGCTAGTGTTCAGTTTTCAGTTTTCAGAAAAGACCGGAAACGACCCGCTAGCAGAATCCACTCCTCCTCCTGAAAACTGAAAACTTCCAACTCGCACACTTTCTCCACCATGAGCAACCAAGGAACCATCGTCCAGATCATCGGCGCCGTCATTGACGCCGACTTCTCCAAGGCCGCAAAGCTGCCTGCAATCTACAATGCATTGGAGATATATTATGTCCTCAACGGAGTGGACACCAAGCTGGTGCTCGAAGTGCAGCAGCACCTCGGCGACGGCTGGGTGCGCGCGGTTGCGATGTCCACGACCGACGGCCTCAAGCGTGGAATGTCCCTCGCCGATACCGGCAAGCCGATTGCTGTGCCTGTCGGAAAGCAGGTGCTTGGCCGCATTTTCAACGTCACGGGTGACCTCGTGGACGAAAATGGCCCACTGCAATTTCCCGACATGCGTTCGCCGATTCACCGCCCCGCGCCGACTCTCACCGAGCAGTCTGCTGAGGCCGAAATTTTACCCACTGGCATCAAAGTGATCGACTTGATTTGCCCACTTCTCAAGGGCGGTAAAGGCGGGATGTTCGGTGGTGCTGGCGTCGGCAAGACTGTCGTCATCATGGAGCTCATCAACAACATCGCCAAGGCACACGGTGGCTTCTCCGTCTTCGCCGGCGTCGGTGAGCGCACTCGCGAAGGAAATGACCTTTACTGGGAAATGATCGAGTCCGGCGTAGTCGCGACTGAAAAAGACGAACACGGTCACCCGAAACTTCATCCCGATGGCACCCCGGTTCTCGCAGAAGGCTCGAAGGTGGCGCTTTGCTACGGCCAGATGAACGAGCCGCCCGGTGCCCGCCTCCGCGTGGCGCTTTCCGCGCTGACCATGGCTGAACATTTCCGCGACGAGGACAATCAGGACGTTCTCCTATTCGTGGACAACATTTTCCGTTTCTCCCAAGCAGGCTCGGAAGTATCCGCGTTGCTAGGACGCACGCCGTCTGCGGTGGGTTACCAGCCCACTCTTTCCGAGGAAATGGCGGCTTTGCAGGAGCGGATCACTTCCACTAACAAGGGCTCGATCACCTCCATTCAAGCGGTTTACGTGCCTGCGGACGACCTGACCGACCCAGCGCCCGCCAATACCTTTGCTCACCTTGACGCGACGGTGGTTCTCGAGCGCTCGCTGGCTGAGCAAGCGCTATTCCCAGCCGTCGATCCTCTGGCATCCACCTCCAAGGCTCTTGCGCCGGAAATCGTAGGCGAGGAACATTACCGAGTGGCGCGTGGCGTGCAGCAAGTGCTTCAGCGCTACAAAGATCTTCAAGACATCATCGCCATTCTCGGCATGGACGAGCTTTCCGATGAGGACAAACTCACGGTGTTCCGCGCTCGGAAAATCCAGCGTTTCCTCACCCAGCCGTTCCACGTGGCAGAAGTCTTCACCAACGTCTCCGGCGTTCTCTGCTCCATCGAGGAAACGGTTAAAGGTTTCGCCGAAATCCTCGATGGCAAACACGACGACGTTCCAGAAGGCAACTTCTACATGAAGGGCAGCATCGATTCCGTCGCGAGAGACTGATTCTGCTAGAATTCAGCGCCCAGTTTTAAGGAAAGATCATCGAAACTCGGCCACTTCTCTTCCAACTGAAAACTTCCAACTGAAAACTTCATGCCACTCCACCTCGAAATCGTGACTCCAGAGAAGAAGGTGTTTTCAGACACCGTCGAAAACGTCTATCTCCCGGGAGCCGATGGCGAGCTAGGCGTTCTGCCGATGCATGCGGGCTTGGTCACCTCGCTACAGCCCGGCGAACTCCGCTACCAACACAATGGGCACGTGACCACCATCGCGATCGGCTCTGGTTTTGCGGAAGTGACCCAATCCAAAGTCACCGTTCTGACCGATATGGCGCTGGGTGAAGCCGAAATCGACGAACAAAGTGCTCAAGAAGCGATCCAGCGAGCTCAAGAAAAGCTAGCCGCAGTCGATCACAATCTGGACTCCGAAGAAGTCGCTTATCTCCAAGGCATCATCTCCAAATCTGCCGCTGCGATCTCATTCAAGCGCAAGATCCGTCATTGAGGCCGACTCGGTCATTTGCCGGCAAAACTGCATTTTTGAATGGGCCGCGTTGAAAACGGCCGCAGCGAGATTACAGGCCATGGGTCATGAAAATGGTCCGCTCTCCCGAAGAAATTTCACGCATCATCCGCTTCGCATGGGAAGACCGGACCACCTTTGAGGAAATCAAGGAACGCACGGGGCTCGCGGAAAGCGAGTTCATCGCCATCATGCGTCAAGAACTGAAACCATCCAGCTTCCGCATGTGGCGCAAGCGTGTGTGCGGCAGAGTCACCAAACATCGTCGGCTGCTGGAACAGCGTTTGAAAGGGCCAGAAATCCGCACCGACGAGCTGTGAATACTTTCGTTTTACAGCAGGAATCTCGATGCCTGTTCCACGTCTTTATCGCCGCGGCCTGATAAGTTGGCGACGAGGATGGTGCTCTCGGGCAGCGAACCCGCGACTTTGGAGATGTAGG
>JBGSLX010000097.1:0-5118 GCA_041740475.1 Akkermansiaceae bacterium
CCGTAGATTTGGAGGAAAATCCACTGAGTCCAGCGCACGTATTCCGGATCGGTAGTGGCGATTTCGCGGTCCCAATCGTAGGCAAAACCCAGCGATTTCAACTGACGACGAAAGTTTTCGATATTGGCGGCCGTCGTGATCGCTGGGTGCTGGCCGGTCTTGATGGCGTATTGCTCAGCGGGCAGGCCGAACGAGTCGTAGCCCATCGGGTGCAGCACGTTGTGGCCGGTCATGCGCTTGAAGCGACCGATGATGTCGGTGGCGGTGTAGCCTTCCGGGTGGCCGACGTGGAGACCCGCGCCGCTCGGGTAGGGAAACATGTCGAGCACGTAGTATTTCGGCTTCGTGGGATCGAATCCTTCATCGCCCGGGCTGGGGGTGCGGAAGGTTTTTTCGGACTCCCAGCGCTGCTGCCATTTGGGCTCAAATTCGCGGAACGGGAAGGGCTTGCGTGCGTCTGACATGGTGGTGAAAGGGCGCGGACTGTGGTGAATGGCGCGGGCGATGGAAAGGAAAACCCCGCCGTCCATTCATCTCGCGGGCCTTTCAGCGCGGCTTCCAGTCTGGGAACAGCCGCTTGAGCTCTTGGCGATAGTGATCGGCTTGCGTTTGATCGCCCTGTTTTTCAAAGGAGGCGACCAGTTTCGAAAGCGCGAGTGGCTTGAGATCTTTGTCATCGTGGAAATTGACGACCACCAGATAGTCCGCAGAGGCTTTTTTGGCATTTTCCGCCTTCATTTCGAGGTCGCCTGAAAGAATGCGCAGCCCGGCGCTGGTGCGGCCTTGTGGGCGAAGCTCAGACGCTTGATCGGCGGCCAATCGCGCTTCGTTGGCTTTGCCAAGATCTAGCAGGGCGCGGCCACGGTCGAGCAAGCCATCGGCCTTCCATGCGTTGTTGTCCTCGACTGCGAGCACATGATCGGCCGCTTCGAGTGCGCCTTTGGCATCGCCAATTTCGAGAAGCGATTTCGCAAGGTAGCGCCAAACTTCCTTGGGCGTGGCGCGGGGTTCGTCGGGGTTGGCAATGAGGTCTAGGCACTTGGCGGCCGTGGCGTAGTCTGCGGCATTGTAGGCCTGCATGCCCGTCCACTGGAGGATTTGCTCGGGAATCTCGGATTCATATTTGCCAGCGATGGCGAGATTGATTTCCTCGGTGAGCTGGGTGGCGTCTTGTGAGGCGAAATATCCGAGTGCGAGCAGGATGCCAGCGTGCTTGCGATACGCGTCTGGGCGCAGTGTGCGAGCTTTCTCCAGATAAGGAATCGCTTCTTTAGCGGCATTGGTTTTCACCTTGCCCCAGCCGATCCAGTAATTGGCTTCGGCTTCGAGGTTTTCGTTGAGATTGGAGACGTTTTGCAACAGCCCTTGGTAGCGCACGATCATCTCTGGGATGATATTTTCGGAACGACGCAGCCGCGCGGATTCGAGCCACGCGTAGGACATCAAATCCTCGGGCGTGCCTTTGATGGTGAGGCGGTCAAAGTCCACAATCGCTTTTTGTGGCTCGGCACTCTCGACGTAGGCTTTGGCGCGTTTGGCGTAGGCGGAGGGGACGCGTGAATCCTTAGGATAAAGTTTGATAAACTCGCTGAGTGAGCGCGTGGCTCCTTGGTGGTCGCCTGCTTCTGCGAGGCACCAGCCGCGTTGATAAAGCAGTCCGGGGCGGTTTTTTTCGCTGACTGCGGCGGCGTTGATCTCGACGAAAACTTTAGCCGCCTCAGCCACCTGTTTGTTAGCAAATAGCGCCTCGGCTTTCATCATCATCGCAGTGTGGATGCGTGGGTCTTCCGCTCGCGATTTCCGATAAAGTTGGAGAAACGCATCGACTTGATCGGGGATGTGGCGGCCCTCGATCTGGAAGAAGCTGAGCAGACGGTAGTAAGCGGCTTGGAATGCGAGGTCGGACTTAGGATCGACGAGTTTTTCCACCTCGCGGAACAAAGTGAGCGCGTCAGTGGGGCGCTTGAGTCGCATGTAGGAACGGGCTGCGAGCATCAGGCGCCAGGCCTCTTTGTCGCCGATTGCTTTCACCGCGCTGCTGCGAAACACGTTGATCACCTCTTGGTATTCCTTTTTCGCGAAGTGATTGCTCATTTTCGCAGTCTGCGCATCGGCGCGGAAATTTTCCATGCCCTCGGTGCGCATGATCTGGGTGAGGTAGCGGTCCGCCACGTCGGTTTTGCCGAGGCGGGTAGCGGTGAGGGCGGCATGCAGGGCGGCCTCACCACGGATTTTCGCAAGGCCGTTGGACGCTGCGATCTCCTCAAAACGAGCGAGTGCATCTTCGATTTTGCCAGCCTTGAGGGTGAGGTGAGCGAGCGCGAGTTTCGCCTGCGGCACAAACAACCCGCCGTTGGGATCCGCGAGCACGGCGTTGTAACGCGTGATGGCCTCGCGGTCGCGTCCCATCAGACGGTAGCAATTTCCGGCGAAATAATTGCCGCGCGGGCGTTCCTCCGGCTTCGCGGCACTCATGGCGTAGCGCTCAAACATCGGTGCGGCAAAAGCATACTCGGCCTTGTTGTAATGATCTGCCGCTAAAGTGTAAGCGGCGGCGGCGGCCCATTTGCCCTTGGGGTGGCGATTGATCAGCGTGCCGAAACAGCGCTTGCCATCCTCGACTTGGCCGGACTGGTAGTAGCTATTTCCCAGATACCACCATGCCATTTCGGCATTCTCATGGTTCGGAAAAGCCGTCAGATATTCTGACAAAATCTGTGCGGCGCGCTGATACAAGTTGATGCGGTTATCAAAATCTGCGGCTTGCTGAGCGGAGTCGTAGAGATTTTTCCCGCGCAGGAAAAAATCCACACCAGCATTCGGCGCGAGCATGGGATTGACTGGCTCGGCGCGCGGAACTTGCGCGGTGACAGAACAGGCGAGCAGCAGAGTGATGGCGAGCGAGCGTTTCAAGGGGATCAAGAAGTTGGGGCTAGGGAGCGAATCACTCGGCGGGGGTTGGCTTCTGGGTGGCGAAGGAAATATTCCAGATGCCCGCTTTTTGACAGGTATCGATCACCTCGACGATCCGCTGGTAAGCGACGTTTCCATCGCCTCGGATGCGGACTGGCTGGTTCTCGAACTGCCGGGCGATGGCCGCGAGTTTCTCATGAAGTTGAATCAAATCCACGGAGACACCCTCCACCCGGATGATGCCATCGGAAAGCACATTGATGATGATTTCGCCGCGTTGGCGCTCGGGTTCCGCTCCTTCTTCGGCTGTGGGAACGGAGACGCTGAGCTCAGTTTCCGAGCGGCTAAACTGCCACGTCACGATGAAGAAAATGAGCAGCAAAAACACGATGTCGATCATCGGTGCCAATTGCATGCCCGCAGGCTCCGGCTGTCGGCTGGAGAATTTCATGGATCAGGAAAAAGTCAGATGCCTTGGAGGTCCGGGCGGTCACCGCCGAGTGGCGAAGGAATGGGCATGGTGTAATCCTCGCGGGCGCGCTGGGCGGTGACTTGAGGGACTTGCGGTTGCTGGCGTTCCACCTGCGAGTGCAACAGCGCCATCAAATGAGTGGCTGCAGCTTCTAGCTCGGCGATGTATTTCTGCACCCGACCGCGAAACAACGAGTAAAACACCAGAGCCGGAATGCCAATCATCAGACCAGCGGCGGTAGTGATCAGAGCCTCGGAAACGCCCTCCGCGAGCTCCATTTGACGCACGCCTTGCACATCGCCGGATGCCACTTGGAGGAAGGACTTGATCATGCCCAGAACCGTGCCGAGCAGCCCGACCATCGGTGCGATCGCTCCGATGTCCGCAAGGTAGGTGATGCGTGAGCTGAGCAGCCCAGCTTGGCGAGAACCTTCAGCTTCCGCGACTTCGCGCACGCCGCTGAATGGTGCTGTGGGATACTTGGTGAGGAAATCCAGCGTCTTTTGCGTCAGGCGAGCCATGCATTGGTTTTCGCGATGGCAGTAAGCGATCAGCCCCAAGTAATCGCGCTTGCGGATCATCGCCTCCGCAGCATCCATGAAACGATCACTGACCACCGCATTGCGTCGAATCGAGAGCAAATAAATGAGCACGAGCACCACGCCCACCACCGAGAGCAAGGCCAGCGGATACATCATGATGCCACCGGCGGCTACGATTTCTAAGAAGTTCATTTGCGTGGTGGTCGCTTCTGCTTCCACGGCAGCGGTGGCGGATGCAGAGAGAAAAACCCCAACTGCTAGGATAAGGCGGCGCTTCATGAATTTCTTGTGACGTTAGCCGCAGCGGTAACCAACGCAAGCTCCGGCAACGGCGGAATCGTTACGACAGCGAGCGCGGGTTTCTTCCAGTCCGCATTTTAAGATGGTGTGACCGTGGGTCGTGTCTATGGTGCCGACCCCGCACTTGCGGGATTTTATGGCAAACCAAGGAAAAATACTGGCCGTCACTTGTGCGAAGGCGGCTGATGGGACGAAGGCGGAAAACATCCGAGTCTGGGACATGCGTGGGGTTTCAAACCTCACCGACTACATGGTGGTCTGCTCTGGCAGCTCGATGCCACAGCTCCGCGCCATCTTGCGCGACGTCGCCGATAAGGCGCGTGAGGAGCACGGCGTCAGTTCCACGCACGCTGAAGGCAAGGCCGACACGCGCTGGGTGGTGATCGATTTCATCGACGTGATGGTGCATGTGATGCACTACGAACTGCGCGAGTACTACGGCCTCGAAGAACTGTGGAAGGACGCCAAAGAAGTCGATTGGCAGGAAAATTGAGCCGATCAAACGGGACGCAGCAAGTAGCCGGCGACCCAACCTTCACCGCCACTTTCGTTCGCGCACCAGTGCCAGCCGTGGATTTGGCGTAGCGAGGTGAGCGGATCACCACGACGGATCGTCAAGACGGTGGGGTCAAACGTTTCAGCGGCAGAAAATCGACCATCACCCAGCGGTTGGAGGATTTCTTCTGGCACGTAGCCATCGTTGCCTTTGGAGTCCGTGGCCCAAACCCAGCCCGGCCACGCGCGGTCCGCCGGGCCCACGCTCACCTCATCGCCAGGTTGCAGGTGGATGGGATCGCTGTCTTTTTCCTCGTAGTCAGAGTTTGCAATGAACGCGCTCATAGTCGGCGGCAGAAAAGCAGGTTTGTCATGAATGGCGAGGCGGGATTTTTT
>JBGSLX010000098.1:0-7288 GCA_041740475.1 Akkermansiaceae bacterium
TGGTAAGTATTCCATCGGGTGTAATTTTAAAAATCGTGCCGGAGTCATTGCTACCGCCACCCTTAGTAGTCCCGTAGTAATTTCCATCATTGCCCTGCACCAATTCTGAGGAGGGATAGCTGCCATTGATTCCTGTGAAACTGACCAAGGTGGTGAGCGCGCCGGAGGATGTCATCTTGAAAACAGTGCCTAGGTCGCTGTCGCCACCATACTCAGTTGTCCCATAGAAATTTCCGGCACTATCTTGCACAAGACCAGCAGTCGGGTAGGTACCATTGTTACCAGTGAATTTCACCAAGATCGTGAGTGTGCCGGTGGAATTGATTTTAAATACAGTGCCGCCGCCAACGCCGCCGTAATATGAGGTTCCATAGAAATTCCCATCGCTGGCCTGTATGAGTTTGGCGGTAGGCTGCTCAGGTGAACGGTCGAAGGCATACAACGGTTCAAAGACCGGGGTGGCGTGCGATGTGATGACAAGCAACCAGAACGAGAGCGCTGGGAGCAGAGCCTTCAATAAGTAGGATGGAATCGATATCATGATGTTGAAAGCTTGGAAAGGAGAGCAGCTAGAATTTCACCCGACCACACTGAAGTTCACTCGGCTTGCTTGAAATCACCCACATCCCACCTGGCCACGCGCGCTTCTTTTGCTAGGTCGTTGAACGCTACAATTTCCGCTTCGGAAAATAACAGTCCGCCGTTTTTAGCACATTTTGCAGCGGCTTGGGCTTCGAGCTGGCCGGGCAACATGCAGGTTTCATTGCCATGGCCGAGGATGTCCTCGATCACCGTTTTGACGTTTTCTTGTTGGCTGCGTCCTTTGGCGAAGTCTCCCGCATTCATCGCGTCTGGATGCCAGACTTGGAAAAAGAAACAACAAGTTCCCTTGTCATCGCCGACCCGATCCCAGCGATTGCGTAGCGTGGGCAACGAGCCGCCGATGTAGCCGCCGATGATTTCGTTTAGCAATGCGAGGCCGTAGCCTTTGTGCGCACCGAATGGCACGAGAAACTTCGCCGCATGCGGGTCAGTGGTCGGCTGGCCGTGTTCATCCACTGCTGCGCCCGGCGGCAATGATTTTCCTTCACGCGCGAGCTGTTGCACCCGTCCCATGGCCACCACGGAAGTCGCCCAGTCGATGACGATCGGGTAGCCGATAGCATCTAACGTCGGGAATCCCCAAGAATGCGGATTCGTGCCGAGTGTGGGAAATTTCCCGCCATACGGGACCACTTCCGCGAGCGCAGCGGTGCAGTTCGTATAAGCAATGTAGCCGCGCCGTGCGGCTTCCATCACGTAGCCGCCGCCCCAAAGGTAGTGAAAAGCATTGTCCACGGAAACCATGCCCACACCATATTTGTCTGCCAGTTTGATCGCGGTCTCGATGGCTGCGTAGCCAGTCGCTTGTCCCAGTTTTTTGTTAGCGTTCCACACTTCCGCGCCGCGAAATCGAGTTTTCACTTTCTCGATTTTTGCCTTAGGCACACAACCTCCCGTGGCCGAACCGAACAAGTGATCGAGGTGCAGTGCTTTGAGCGCATTGTGGGTGCGGATGCCGTGGCGCGATGCCTCAGCACAGAAACGCGCACCATCCAGTGCCTCGGCGGCTGAGTATCCGCGCTGGCGGTATGCCGCAGTCACGAGCTTGTTGTGCTGTTCCTCGGGGACGACGTAGAAGATCTCCGACATGTTTTTATTGGAGTTATATTAAATCAGTGCGGCGGGTGGTGGGACGTCATTTACCTGCGCGAGGGGTTTCTCGCCACGGAGCAGGTGAAGAAGATTCTGGGTGGCCATCATGGCTTGGCGTTGCACGCTCTCGTGAGTGCGTGAGCCGATGTGAGGTGTGATCAGGCAGTTTCGCGCATGCAGTAGTGGATGGTCGGCAGGCGGCGGTTCTACATCGAGCACGTCCGCTGCGTAGCCGCCGACTTTGCCGCTCTCAAGCGCAGCGACCATGTCGTGAACATTCACCACTTCGCCACGGCTGCAATTGAGGAGGATCACGCCGTCCTTCATCTTGGCGATCGTTTCAGCGCACACCATGTCGCGTGTTTCCTCAGACAGGCTGGTGTGGAGGGAAATGATGTCGGATTTGGCAAAAATTTCATCCAAGCCAGAAGCGCGTGCGACAGAATGCTGGGTCGCAAACGCCTCGTCCCAAGTCCGGCTGTGCGCGATCACGTCCATGCCAAATGCCTGAGCACGAGTGGCGACTTCTTTGCCAATGCGGCCGAGCCCAACAATGCCGATGGTCTTGCCAAAAATTTCGCATCCCGTGAGCCGCTGCCATTTTCCAGATCGAGTGAAATTCACTTCCTCCACCAATTGACGAGTCAGCGCGAGCAGCAGCGCGAAAGTGTGCTCGGCGACGGTGGTGTGATTGACGCCCGGACAATAGGCAACCGGTATGCCCATTTCCGTAGCGGCACCGACATCGATCTTGTCCACGCCGATGCCGTATTTGCTCAGGATTTTGAGGCGTGGCGCGGCTTTTTGCAGAACCGCACTAGAGATCAGATCATCGCCGCAAAGAATGGCATCAATCGCACCGACCAGCCCCAGCATTCTGCTCTCAGAAAGTGGTCCACGCTCGCGGATGATTTCACCGATGGACTCAAGTAAGGCGTGGTGAGGGCCAGCGATATCTTGGTAGGATGTGGTAGTGAGCAGGATGCGAATGGGGTGCATGTGATGTGTGGGTGGTGAGTGAGCGGCTTTTTTTCAGACTTGAACGCAATCTCGCCGACGATACAAGACGACATACGCGTTTGACGACAGTTGCAACAACGCCGTCTAACCAACCCACCCGCCGCTGTAGCTCAGGGGTAGAGCAGCTCATTCGTAATGAGCAGGTCGTCGGTTCGAATCCGACCAGCGGCTCCAATGGTGAATCACGGGCTTGGGGCGTTTTTTGCCTGCGCTTTCATAAAGATCCTGCTGTCAGGGAAAATCCGCAAAGACCAGCAGCTCAGATTCCAGATAGCAGGGTGCCTACACTAGGGATTGGCGCATGAACAAGCTGGCACGAATGGGATGAATTTGAACCGCCAAGCCGCCAAGTGCGCCAAGGCAATTCCAAACGACTCCCTTCAAACCCTCTTTCACCCCCGCCAATTCGATTTTTCATTTCTTTAACTTGGCGCACTTGGCGGTGAAAAATCTCCTTATTCGCGTTTTCACGAAGGACTCTCCCAAATGTAGGCACCCTGTTCCAGATAGGACAAATCAGGCCTTGTCTTTACCGCCGGACATAAACGGATAGACGATGCCTGCTAGAGCCGCGCCGATGATTGGAGCGAGCCAGAACAGCCAGAGTTGCGAAATGAATGCTCCGCCGGCGAAGAGCGCGGGAGCGGTGCTGCGGGCGGGATTCACCGAGAGATTGGTGACTGGGATGCCGATCAGGTGGATGAGTGTGAGACCGAGGCCAATAGCGATTGGCGCAAACCCCTGTGGCGCACGCTTGTCGGTGGCTCCGAGGATGATGAGCAAGAAGAAGAATGTTAACACGATTTCCGCGACAAGAGCGGAGACCATTGAGAATTTTCCGGGAGAAAGCTCGCCGAAGCCATTGGAGGCAAAACCAGCAGATGCATCGAAGCCGGCTTTTCCGCTGGCGATGAGATAGAGCACACCCGCACCTGCAATGCCGCCGACGACTTGGGCGATGATGTATGGGATGGCTAGCGCTGATGGATGACGGCCAGCGACGACCAAGCCGATGGTCACGGCGGGATTGAGATGGCAGCCAGAAATATGTCCAATGGTATAAGCCATCGTCATGACGGTGAGGCCGAAGGCGAGTGAAACGCCGACGAAGCCGATGCCGAGGTTCACGGGTGTGGGGTCGCTTGCCATGAACATCGCTGCGAGGACGGCGCTGCCGCAGCCGCCAAAGACGAGCCAGAAGGTGCCGAAAAATTCTGCGAGTGCTTTATGTGTTAGTGTCATGATGTGGGGAGTTTGGTATTTGTAGTAGTTTGATGGGTGTGATGTGCAGGCCTTAGCCAACAACACCGTGGTTAATGACAAAATGGGGCATCTCAGGCAATCGTCATTTGTGATAGGTTTTCTGAGTTTTTTGTGACCGCACTTGAGATGTGATCGCGGGTATCTTGCAGCGGTTGCTATCTGTAGCGGCGTGAACTAGTGGTTCGCACTCTATGGAATCGCTACTACAAAAACCGCTATTTTCCCGCTACCGCCTCAAGTCACGCGGATTGATGAATGCTGTCTCGAATCGTCGCGAGTTTGAGGGCGCACTCATCCAGATCAATGGCGGCTACGCGTGCATTCACCCGTGGCCGGAGCTTGGCGACCCGACGCTGGAAAAATGTCTAGCGGATCTGGCAGGCGAGCGCCGTTGGCCGATTGTGCGACGCGCCGTCCGATGTGCAGAATACGACCGTGTGGCAAGGACTTTTGAGCACTCATTGTTTGAGGAAATGGAGATCCCCGAGAGCCACGCCACGCTTGCGAAGACGGATACAGGTGAGATCGCCCGTGCAGTGGAGGCCGGGTTTTCTGCGGTCAAACTGAAGCTCGGTCGCGACCCGGCGGCTGAGGGAAAATTCCTTAACGAGATGACTGCGGAGTACCCGCTTTTGCACTGGCGGCTCGACTTCAATGAGGCGCTAGAACTCGATGAAGTCGCGGCGTTTCTCATGGGCTTACATGATAAAACCCGGGCTGCGCTCGATTTCGTGGAAGATCCTTGTCCCTATGCGCCAAGCTCTTGGACAGCGCTGCACCAGCAGACACGAGTGAAGCTGGCGGTGGATCGTGAGGCCGCACCACTCAGCGCTGCCGCTCAGGTGATGGTGATCAAGCCAGCAATCGACGAGCCATTTCTGCTCGCTGAGGCTGCCGTCCGAAACAACCAGATGGCGGTGGTGACCTGCTATATGGACCACCCAGTGGGCCAAGCATTCGCAGCGTGGGAGGCGGCTCGGCTGGCACTGCAATTCCCCGAGTTGGTAAATCTTTGCGGTTTGCAAACTCACCACTTGTTCGAGCCAGATGCTTTTACAGAAATGCTCGGGCCGTGGTCTCCAGTGTTTCAGCCTCCCGCTGGACATGGCATTGGTTTCGATGATTTGCTTGATGAGCTGCCATGGATACGCCTGCAATAGAGGTCGGATAAAAAGTGGAGACTCACGTTTTTTCAGCAGAAATCTGTTCATTTCACACACTCACATACCGCCGTATGGCTGATTCCACTTCCGAATCGAGGTTGACCCACTCCTCCGCGTGCGACATCACACCGACTATGAATACCCAAGCGGTGCTTTTTGATTTCGATGGTGTGTTGGTGGATACCGAGTGGGCGATCTATCAAGCATGGCTGCGCACCTTCCTAGCTCATGGGCACGACTTGCCGCTGGACATTTACACCCGCTGCATTGGCACTGATTTCGCGACGTGGTCGCCGAAGATTCATTTGGAAGACCTCACCGGACAAGCGTTTGACTGGCATGATCTGGATGCACAGCGTCAACAGGAAATCATGGCTGAGCTCAATGGCGCAGGACCGATGCACGGTGCCAACACGCTTCTTGCCGAACTCGCGGTCATGAAAATACCGACTGCAGTCGTCTCCAGTTCATCGCACGACTGGGTGGATGGCTGGCTCAACAAACTCGGGCTTCGTGAAAATTTTCTCACCACCGTGTGTCGTGGAGACGCCCCACGCATCAAGCCCGCGCCAGATTTATTCATCGAGGCTGCCAAACGCCTCAATCTCCCACCACAAGATTGCCTCGTGATCGAGGACTCGCTCAACGGTCTAAAAGCCGCCAAAGCCGCTGGCATGTCAGTCTGGATCGTGCCCAACCGCGTGACGCAATCGCTCGATTTCTCAGCGGCAGATCAAGTTTTTCACTCGCTGGAAGCATGCGCCGTGAAAATCCGCAGCCTGTAAAATGGGGCAAGGGCGGCTCGCCCGTTGAAAAAACGGCCATTTTTTTAGGAAGTGGTATGCTTGGCGTGGTTGCCGGGAAGAAGGGGCTGCGGGCAAGATGCCCGCGCCACTTTGGCATTAACTCAGAGACGCACGGCCAGTCGGGTTTCGGGCGTGAGAGGGAACTCATGCCGGGCGCGGACTTGGGAACGGCGGTGAATGCCTACAAGTATGCCCACCGATGCGAGGCTGAAAACGAGGCTGGTGCCGCCGTAACTGACAAATGGCAATGGCAGTCCGTCGTTGGGAAGTAGTGCTGTGGTGACGGCGATATTCTGGATCGCTGGGACCACGATTACGCAGGTAAGACCAATCGCGAGGCAACGGTTGAACACATTTGATGCTTGCATGGCGATGCCACAGCCAGCCACCGCGATGAGGACGTAACATAACACAACGCCCAAAGTGAATGGCAGCCCCAGCTCCTCGCCGATGACCGGGAAAATAAAGTCGATATGTGCGAATGTGAGCGTGCCGAATTTTTCCACCCCATTTCCTAGTCCTACGCCCCACGGTCCGCCGTTTCCGAGAGCGAGCAAGGCGCGCCATTGCTGCATACCGCGGTCGAGTTGATGCACCGGATTTTCCAAGTCCAGCCATGCCTCGATGCGTGCCATGCGCACCGCATCATTCATGATATACCATACTGCGGCTGATGCCAGAAGGATGCCCGTGGGAATGGTATATCTTAGCCGTGTGCCCACGCAAAACAGGATCGCAGCCACGGCCACTGACAGAGAAAGTGCTGAACCCACATCTGTCTCTGCAGCGATGAGCATGATGGGAATGCCAGCGATGAGTCCCGGCACTACGAAGCCACGCCCAAAGGTATGCACCTCTGTTTGCCAACGTGCAAACCACGCAGCGAGACAGATCACCACGATGATCTTTGCCATTTCCGAGGGCTGGAACTGATTGACTACTGGCACCGCGATCCAGCGTTTGGAACCATAGATCTCGACGCCGATCCCGGGGACAAAACATAGGGCTAACAAGACACAAGCCACAAGAAACAGCCATGGTGAGTACTTGCGGAAAAACTCTTGGGGACAAGAGGCGGCCATGATCGCAGCGATCAAGCCGAAGCCGACCATGATCGCTTGGCGTGTGAGGAAATGATAGGGCTGCTCCATCCCTCTTACCCACGCGCTTGTGCTCGCCAACATGATCAGCCCGAGGGCGACCAAGGCGGCAACCGCAGCACAGAGAATGATAGAAGAATGTCGGACCATTAGAAAATCGTCAGCTTAGGCCGTGATGTATTAGTTCGCAGGGATCACCAACTCCATCCCGACCCTCAGTTTGCGAGGATCGCTGATGCGA
>JBGSLX010000099.1:0-3135 GCA_041740475.1 Akkermansiaceae bacterium
CGACCTCAAGCTGGTCACAGTTTGTGAGGAAGCGCAGTGCCCGAACCGCTGGGAATGTTGGAGCCAGAAAACGGCCACGTTCATGATTGCTGGGGAAAAATGCACCCGCGCTTGCGGATTCTGCGCGGTGAAAACGGCCAAGCCAGATGCGCTCGAAGCTGACGAGCCAGAGCGCGTGGCGGAGGCCACCCGCCGCATGGGGCTGCGCCATGTGGTGATCACCGCCGTCGCCCGCGATGACCTGCGCGATGGTGGCGCTGAGCATTTCAAGCAAACCATTGAGGCCGTGCGCACGGCCAATCCCGGGATCATCATCGAGGTCTTGGTGCCGGATTTCAACGACCGCGATTGGGCGCTACAAATGGTGATGGACGCCCGTCCGCACATTTTTAACCACAACATCGAGACGGTTCAGCGCCTCACGCCGCTGGTGCGCTCCCGCGCTCAATACCAACGCAGCCTGACGGTGCTGAAAAAAGCCAAAGCGATGGTGGACGGCAAAGTGGCCACGAAAAGCGGCATCATGCTCGGTCTCGGCGAGCGCCATGAGGAAATCCTTCAAGCGATGGACGACCTGCGAGCGCACGATGTGACGGTGCTGACCATGGGCCAATACCTGCGTCCGACGCCGAAACATTTGCCAGTGGTGGAGTTCATCAACCCTGCGGCATTCAAGGATTACAAGCAGATCGCCTTGGAAAAAGGCTTCCGCCACGTCGCCAGTGGTCCGCTGGTGAGAAGTTCCTATCACGCCGGAGAGTTTCGCCCGGAGCTTGATGTGTTAGAAGCCATCGAGGCGGATCTGCGTGCGATGAAGGGCGTGGAACTCGGTCCCGAGCATCTATCGCTGCCGGCGATCAAGCCAGAACTCGAACGCGACATCGCCTGATGCGCCACTGGCTGATCAAGTCCGAGCCAGACGTCTTCTCCATCGACGATCTAGCAAAAGTGAGCCGTGAACCATGGTCGGGCGTGAGGAACTATCAGGCGCGAAATTTCATGTGGAAGGAGATGCGGCCGGGCGATCTCGCGCTGTTTTACCACTCCAATGCCAAGCCACCGGGCATCGCAGGCATTGCCAAAGTCGTGGGTGCGCCCTATCCAGACGCGACGCAGTTCGATGCGCAGAGCGAATATTACGATGCCAAGTCCACGCCCGAAAAACCGCGTTGGTGGCTGGTGGATTTTGAATTCGTCGGAAAATTTGCCGAGCTGCTGCCGCTGGATGCGATCAAGGCCGATCCGGTGCTCGCGGAAATGATCATCTGCCAACGCGGCACGCGGCTATCTATCACGCCGGTGGAGCCGCTGCATTTCAAACGCGTGTGTAAATTGGCAAAATGCCGCTGAGATCGCTTTGGATTTCGGGACAACGACAAGATCGAAATGACCGAAAAAAGATTTATGAACTCGTCGGTGATATCATCCAGTGCCGCATGTTTGGCTGATAGAGTCTTTTTCGTAGTTCTTATGTTCATTCACTCATGAACGGCGACTCAGAAGCTCCCGAACCGACGCGCCGCCAGTGGGTGGGTTTCTGGAGCATGATCGTCCAGCAGACGCAGAACGCGTTCAACGACAAGCTCGCGCAGTTCATCCTGATTCCGCTGGCGGGGGCGGTGGCGTTTAGCTTGCCGCTGGGAAATGGTGCGACGCTTGGCGTGGAATCCGCCGCTGGCCTGATGATCGCTCTGCCGTTTGTCTTGTTCGCGCCATTCGCCGGTTGGCTGAGCGACCGATTTTCGAAACGCGATGTGATGCTTGGCAGCGCGGTGCTCCAGTTGCTGGTCCTGATCTGGATTTCGGGTGCAGTGTGGATGAAGAACCTGCCGCTCGCACTTTTCGGCTTTTTCATGCTGGCAGTGCAATCGGCGTTCATCAGCCCGGCAAAGGTCGGCATCAACAAGGAGTTGCTCGGCTCGCGCCATCTTGGATTTGCCAGCTCGATCCAACAGATGCTGACGATGCTCGCGATCTTAGTCGGGCAAATTTTCGCGGGCTGGATCTTTGACCATCGATATCACGCGCTCGGCAGCGACTCTTCACAAGCGTGGCAAGCGGCGTTTGGCCCGCTTTTGGCGCTCACGCTGAGTGCGGCTCCGGCGATCTTGCTGGCGTGGATCATTCCGCGTGTGCCTGCACAGGGCGGGGAAAAATTCAGTCCACGGCTGTTAGTCAGCCATTTCTTGCACGTCGCTGTTTTGTGGAAAGATCAGCCGTTGCGCCGCGCTTCGTTCGGCGTGGCGTTTTTCTGGGGCTTCTGCGGTTTCATCAATCTGTGGTCGGTGATGTTGGCGAAAGAAATCACCGGCGGCGGAGAAGGATTCGGCACGCTGTCGTCGATTTTCATGGCTGCGGCCTCGTTCGGGATGGCGGTGGGATTTGGCCATGCTTCGTATTTGATGCGGCGGCGCATCGAACTCGGCTGGGTGCCGCTCGCCGGATTGCTGATGACGGTCAGCGCGCTGGCATTGGCGTTTTGCACCAGTGAACAAGCGGCGGGTTTCCTGCTCGTTTTGGAATCTCACCCACTGGGCATCATTCAAAATTCGCCGCGCGAGTTGCTATTTCTGACTTTG
Source organism: Akkermansiaceae bacterium (assembly GCA_041740475.1). Lineage (GTDB taxonomy): Bacteria > Verrucomicrobiota > Verrucomicrobiia > Verrucomicrobiales > Akkermansiaceae > Luteolibacter. The sequence goes on from JBGSLX010000099.1 coordinate 2,580, forward strand.
CTCGGAGTGCTGGCTTACTCATCGGCGGTGTATCTCGCGCCGCTAAACGCATGGCTGCAAGACCACTATCCTGCGGCAAAACGCGGTGAGTTGCAGGCGGCGGTGAACTTGCAGGATTGCATGGCGGGTATCCTCGCTGTGGTGTTGGTTGTGGCACTGGGTTCACTTGCCAGCGCCCTTGGAATCAACGCCTTCGAGGGCTTTCGCATGCAGATGTTCGTCATCGCCGCCGCTTCTTTGGTGGCGACTCTTCTGATCGTGCGCGTCTTGCCAGCGGATTTTCTGCGCGTGATCGGTGTGAGTTTCATTCGCTCGTTTTACGGAGTGCGCACGGTGCATGCCACGCGCGTTCCGGCGAAAGGCGGAGTGCTGCTTTTGCCGAATCACGTGTCATTTGCCGACGCGTTTTTTCTCTCCGCTGCATGTCCGCGCCCAGTGCGCTTCGTGATGGATGAGGTTTTCACCGAGAACCGCGCGATCCGCATCTTCACGAGTATTTTTTCCACAGTGAACATCCGCCGCGAGCAACCGCTGGAGGCCATCCGCATCGTCATCC
>JBGSLX010000100.1:0-2176 GCA_041740475.1 Akkermansiaceae bacterium
GGCGATTGCGCTCGGCGCGACGATTCAAGGCGGCGTGATGAGTGGCGCACTGCGGCAGATGGTTTTGCTCGACGTGACGCCTCTCAGCCTAGGCATCGAGACCTTTGGCGGGTTGATGAATGTTCTTATCCCGCGCAACACCACCATCCCGTGCAAGGCCGGCGAAATGTTCACCAATGCCGCAGACGGCCAAGCTGCGATGCGCTTGCGCGTGCTCCAGGGTGAGCGCGAAATGGCGCGTGATAACTGGGAGTTGGGAAACTTCGATGTGCCATTTTCTCCAGCCCCGAAAGGACAAGCGCGGGTGGGCGTGCAGTTTAAGATCGATGAAAATGGCATCCTTGAAGTGCTCACGCGTGACGTTTCCAGCAACAAAGACACGGTGGTGAAACTCGGCAACGCTGCGGTAAATGTGGATGACGAGGCGCTCGAAACGATGGTTTCCCAATCCGTGGAGCACGCTTTCACCGACATGGCGGAACGGATTTTCACTGAGGCCCGGCTGAAAGCGGAAGAACTCCTTCCAGCAGTGGAAGATGCGCTGGCTCAAGGTCTGGCCCGAGATGAAGAACGCGGCGAAATGGAAGCCGCTGCGGCTGCCGTTCGATCCGCCCTCGCTGGAGGCGCTGCCAATCCTTTGAAAGCAGCCGTTCAACGTCTCGATCAAGCCACCGAGGCACTCGCGGCACGCTTGATCGAACAAGCGATGGATGAGGCCCTCGAACGTGCGATCTCGGGAGACTCGCACTGAGCTGCTTGGTGATATGTATCATTCGGCATTGTCACATCACGGTCTAATAGCTCTGACAGAGCGGCTTCGTTCTTGCTTATAGATCTGCGTCATTCACTTCGGCCCGTTCGCTGTTAACCTTTCATGAGCTTGTTCAAATCGCGCTCCCGCAACGGGAACTTTTTGAAATGTGAGCTGGCATTCATCACCACATCACCTGCAAAGTCTTTGTGCATAAAGATTTGATTCACCAGCTCAGCTCCAAACCCCAAACTTGGTATTTATGAAACAGTTGCTCTGTTACTTGATTGCATTCTCAGTCTTTTTGCCATCGCTACTCGCTGCTGAGTTTAGGCAATGGAAAGACACAAAAGGTAAAGCGATCGAAGCCAAACTCATCAAGGACAACGGTGACGGGACGATACATATTCAGAAAAAAGACGGATGGACCGGAAATGTCCCGCTCAATCTTCTTAGCGCGGAAGATCAGGCTTATGTCAAAACAGTCGGATCGGCAGTGGCGGATGAACCACTTGAGCCGAATCTGTCTCAGAATTTTGAGATCATTAGAATCAGACGTGATCATGTTCCCGGCTTCATTAACACCAAATCGGGTTGGGAGTATAAGATCAAATGCGTTAAGGTCGATCTGCGCTACGAAGGCACAAAGACTGTGAGTGACGCGCAAGTGAAAGCTTACTTCTACAACCGCGAAGGCAAAGAAATTGAACGTTTCCCGAGTCCGCCACGCAGACAGGATGAAAGCGGAAAATACATCAACGCCATTCAGCAGTTCGAGCCTGACGAAAAATATGAAGTCTTTTTTCCGATTTCAAAAGCCATCGAGGAGCGAGACTGGAAAACCGTGCTAATCACTTTCGGAAATCTGACGGAAACATCTGCACTTACCGATCCAGAATCTGAGTTGATCGCTTTCGACTTCGATGAAAAAAAGCTGATTTATCCCAAGTGGGATGAGACGAACAAAGACGCACAATCGTCTGGAAATACTCAGGCTGTAGTAGGTACCTCCTCATCGAATCTGATTCCAGAAATGCGCACAGTGAAGCGAGATAAACATCCATATGCCACTTTTGTGGATAAACTATGGCAGTATCAAATCGAGTGCCTAATGACCGAGATCAGGGTTCAAGAGACCTTGCCCACAAAAATTTCCGTGAAGGCCTATTTTTTCGACGATCAGAAAAATCTGGTCGCGACACATGAGAAGCCAGCAATGGTTAATTTAGGGAGAAGTGTTTACAGTGATCTCCCTGTCATCACGGAAAAGAATACTTGGTATCCCGTAACTATTCAGGTCTTTAAGAAAACTTAAGTAAATTTCTGCGTATTGATTTCAGCAAATGTTGAGTGACCGAGCCAAAGCCCTGCGTCCCATGATCCAAGCCGCGTATGATGCGGGTGGGTTGGACGGTGTCTGCGAAG
>JBGSLX010000101.1:0-6060 GCA_041740475.1 Akkermansiaceae bacterium
ACGTTTCGCTAGCGAGCTGCCCGGCATCATGCCCGAGGTGGATGCGTTTATCGGGCTCGACCAAATCACCAAAGTTGCGCCGATCATCGAGAATCTGCTCGGCAAGAAAAACGACGCGGAAGTCCAGAAAACCGAAGGCCCTGCCGCCACCAACGACCCCCGAGACTTCGTCACTCTCAAACCGCAATACGTTCCAGACTACTCGACGCCGCGCATGCGTCTCACACCGGACCATTTCGCGTATGTGAAAATCGCCGAGGGCTGCAACCACACATGCACCTTCTGCATCATTCCGAAAATCCGCGGCCAGCACCGCTCACGCACGCAGGAGTCGGTTTTCAAAGAAGTCGAAGCGCTGGTGAGATCTGGGGTGAAGGAGATCAATCTGATTTCCCAAGACACCACCTACTTCGGCATGGACCAATGGGAAGGCGAGCGGCCCAAACCCAGTTCGCCAGTGGATTCCAGCCGTGGAAACTCGCTCTGCACGCTGCTCCGCCAGCTCAACACCATCGAGGGCGATTTCTGGGTGCGCCTGCTCTACACCCACCCGGCGCATTGGTCGGACGAGCTGATCCAAACCATCGCGGAGTGCGACAAGGTGGCAAAATACGTGGACATCCCGCTGCAACACATTTCCGACCGCATGCTCACCGCGATGAAGCGAGTCACTAGCGGCGATTACATCCGCGACCTGCTCCGCCGCATGCGAGCAGGCATCCCGGGCATCGGCATTCGCACGACGTTTATCGTCGGCTTCCCCGGCGAAACGGAGGAGGATTTCACCGAGCTGCTAGAGTTTATTCGCGAGTTCCGCTTCGAGCGCGCTGGGGTGTTTCAATACTCCAAAGAAGAAGGCACCCGCGCCTACAAATTGGATGGTCACCTCCACCACGCCACCCGCAAAAACCGCTGGTCACGCGCCATGACTGAGCTGCAAAAAATCGCTGGTGAGGTGAACGCCTCACAAGTCGGCAAGCAAGTCCGCGTGCTCGTCGAGCAACCGGGCATCGCCCGCACCCAGTGGGACGCCCCAGAAATCGACGGCTCCGTGATCGTCGATGAAACCATCCCCGTCGGCGAGTTCGCAGACATCACCATCGGCGACTGGCGCGGCTATGATCTCGTGGCTGCGCGGTGATGAGCTTCACACGTTCTTGATTCTATCTGTCTTGACCACCTGATCTCAAATGTTCAGAAGAACACAATGAGCGCTGCAAAAAACCGCAGACCGATCGCCATCGATCTTTTTGCTGGAGCGGGTGGAATGTCACTTGGCTTTGAGCAAGCTGGCTTTGATGTCGCTGCTGCGGTTGAGATTGATCCGATTCATTCCTGCATCCACAAGTTCAACTTCCCGAACTGCGCCCTGATTCCGCGCTCGGTAAAGGAAGTAACAGGAGAACAAATCCGCGTCACTGCTGGCATCCATGGCAAGGTGGATGTCGTTTTTGGAGGGGCACCGTGCCAAGGGTTTTCAATGATCGGCAAGAGGCTTCTTGATGATCCTCGGAATGGCTTGGTCAATGATTTCCTCAGAATCGTCACACAGCTTGATGCGGACTATTTCGTTTTTGAGAACGTAAAAGGTCTCACCGTCGGCACTCATAAAAAGTTTTTAGAAGAGCTGATCGAAACATTCGATTCTGCAGGATACGAAGTCCGACTTCCTTGGTGCGTGCTCAATGCGAAGGCGTATGGCGTGCCACAAGATCGCAAACGGCTGTTTCTGCTAGGTGCAAAAAAGCATCTCACGCTTCCCAGATACCCAGATCCTATCACGGCTCACCCGTTGATTCATTTGGACTGTATGCTTAAACTTGGACCGACATGCTTCGAGGCCCTCGGTGACCTTCCAAATGCAGATGTCTTCGCAAGCTTGTGTCACTCCGACGAAGTCAGCACAACCACATGGGGAGACCCTTCGAGTTACGCTCGTGAAATGCGCTGCAAGGATGCTTCTGCTTGGCATTACGGCGTGCCACGCATTTGGGAGCCATCGTTGCTGACTTCAAGTGTGAGAACTCACCATTCCGAGATATCCAGGCTTCGATTTATGGAGACTGAACCAGGATCTGTGGAACCCATTTCGCGCTTCTTCAAACTCGCGCCAGATGGAGTGTCTAATACTCTTCGCGCTGGAACAGACGCCGCGAGAGGAGCCTTTACCAGTCCGCGGCCCATTCACTATCACCACCCACGCTGCGTTACGGTACGAGAAATGGCGCGTCTTCATGGATTTCCCGATTGGTTCCGCTTTCACCGCACGAAATGGCATGGTGCACGCCAGATCGGAAATGCCGTCCCGCCGCCGCTCGCCCGCGCTGTGGCTACATCTGTGATCCAAGCGTTGGGCGTGGCTCCAAAGCGCGTTGAAGCTCCAATCCCACTCGGCGATCCTGCGCTGCTCTGCTTAGAAATGTCACATGCAGCCTCATTCTGGGGCATCGATTGCCCGATCCAAAAGCGGGATCGCAAGAGCGGTGCTCGCAAGCGGTCGCAAATTGAAACAGAAGCGGATCGGTTGTCTCGTGTGGCGATTTGAAGATGAAACAGAAGCCACCAAACCGCTACGAGGCTGTCGTCGCCGACATATTCAGTCGCTCTTATCAAGTGGGTGCCACGGTCATCCCGTTCTCAAGGGAGGAATTGGTGACAACTGCGGCGCATCTCGGAATCGCCGTTCCAAAGAATCTTGGGGATGTCCTGTATTCATTTCGTTACCGCAATCCTCTTCCTCAAGAAATCCTTCGAACACAACCCGCGCAAATGGAGTGGGTGATCGAAGGGTCTGGCAGGGGGCTCTACGAGTTTCGCTTAGTCCCGATCAATCGGATTTCACCTAACGAAAATATGGTGACCATCAAAATCCCCGACGCCACACCAGAAATTATCGCCAGCCATTCACTTTCCGACGAACAAGCTTTGCTGGCGCGTGTTCGCTACAATCGGTTGATCGATATCTTTTTGGGCATAACCACTTACTCCCTTCAAAATCACCTCCGAACTACTGTGAAGGGACTTGGGCAAATTGAGATCGATGAGGTGTATGTCGGCATTGATCGTAACGGCTGCCAATTCATCATCCCAGTGCAAGCCAAGGGCGGAAGTGATCAACTCTCGACGGTTCAAGCAAAGCAGGACATCGCGTGCTGTTCTGGAAAATTTCCGCATCTGATCTGCCGAGCCATTTCAGCGCAGTTCATGCACAGCTCTCGAATTGCAATGTTTGAGCTGCGCCAAGAGCCCGATGGATTGGTGAAAATTGTAGATGAGAAGCACTACATTCTGGTGCCAGCGGATCAGATCGGCGCTGGCGAGCTCTCTTCTTATCGAAGGACGTTGAGCTGAAGGGGTTTAATTTCACCTTGTCCGCTTTCACGAAAATCGGCTGATCGAGCATAAGAATCTGCGCTGAAGCTGCGATCTGCCGCGTGAATGAAGGTGTTGCGGGAAAAAGCGAATTTCTAGCGATGTGCCCGGTTGACAAGGAGCGGCTGCCTTGCGCACCCTGCGAAAGATGCGACAAGAACATGGTTCTTCGCAAGCAACCCGATCAACCATTTCCCAAGGACTCCACGACCTGTGTTTTCCAACGAAGACTACCTCGCAGAACTGCTCGCCGAAGCCGGCATGGTGAGCGCCGATGACATCGACCGTGCGCGCCGCGCACTGTCCGGCTCGGAAACCATCGTCGAATACCTACTTGCCAACACCGGCCTCACCCAAGAAGACGTGGCAAGAACGCTCGCTGCAAATGCCAGCATGCCATTCATCCGCTTGGCCGATGTGATTTTTGACCCGGGCATCACCGAGACGATCAGCGATGAAACAGCGGCCCGTTACCGCGTGATCCCTGTCGAGGACGATGGAATGACCCTCACCGTGGCCATTTCAGATCCGCTGGACTTCGAGGTTCTCGACAGCTTGCCGCACGTCGTCGGTCGCGAACTCAATCTCGTCTGCGCCACGCACAAGGAAATCCAAGACTACTTGCGACAGTTTTACCAAAGCGATGCGCAGGGGCAGTCTGGAAGTTCCGACGGAGTCACCATCCACACCGGAGATTCTGAAGCGGGCGATGGCAAAGATGACGCGCCGATCATTCGGTTGGTGCTGCAGACGCTCTCCGAAGCTTTCCGCGTCCGTGCGTCCGACATTCACATCGAGCCGTTGGAAACCTCGGTTCGCATACGCTACCGCCTGGATGGCAAGTTGGTGCACGTGGATACCCACCCGAAAAAACTTCTGCCCGCCATCATCGCCCGTCTCAAGGTGATGAGCGGCAGCATGTCGATCGCGGAAAAACGTCTGCCGCAAGACGGACGCATTCAGCTCAAAATGGGCGATAAGGAAGTGGACCTGCGCGTTTCCTCCGTGCCATCCAATCACGGCGAGTCGATCGTCATGCGGATTCTGGACAAGACCGCGCTGATGTTGGGTTTGCCAGAACTCGGATTCTTTTCCGACGACCAACACGTTTTCGAGCAAATGCTCGGTCTGCCAGACGGCATCCTGCTGGTTACTGGTCCCACCGGTTCCGGTAAAACCACCACGCTCTACGCCTGTCTTAACGTCATCAACAAGCCGGATAAAAAGATCATCACGGTCGAGGATCCGGTCGAGTACGAACTCCCCGGGATCAACCAAGTGATGGTGAAAACGGACATCGGCATGACATTCGCCGCCGCGCTGCGTGCGATGCTGCGCCAAGCGCCAAACATCATCATGATCGGAGAGATTCGGGACGCGGAAACGGCCAATATCGCGATCAACGCCTCGCTCACAGGTCACTTGGTTTTCTCCACTCTACACACCAATGATGCACCTTCCGCAGTCGCTCGTCTGGCCGATATCGGCGTGAAGCCATTCCTCATCGCCTCAGCCGTCCGCGCAGTGCTCGCCCAGCGCCTCGTCCGCAAGCTTTGCCCGGTGTGCAAGGCTCCCGGCATCCTGACTGACAAGGAAATGCGCGCGCTCACGCTGGATGCCTCACGCATGACCGAAGCCACCATTTTCGGTCCCGTGGGCTGCGAAAAATGTCGTGGTGGCGGATTCAAAGGCCGGATGGGAATTTTCGAAATCTTCCTGATCGACGACGAAGTGCGCCAAATGATCAACACCGGCCTCACGACGACCCAACTGCGCCGGCGCGCTCGCGAGCTGGGCATGCGCACCCTGCGTGAGGACGGAATCCGCAAGGTGCTCGCCGGCCTCACTTCCGGCAGCGAGGTCGTCCACGCGACCATGTCGGACGCCGATTAAATAACCGCCAAACCCTTTATTCTTCACACTTTCTCGCTCTCACAGTTCCGGCCACATGGACAACTACCAGATCATCGAACTCCTCGAATCGCGCGGCCTTATTGATCGTAGCCTCGCTCAAGACATCCTCGCGGAGGTCAGCCAAAGCGGGAAGGAAATCGCCGAAATCCTCGCCGACTTCCAGATCATCAATAACCGGGATGATGTCTGGCCGCTGGTCGCGTCCGAACTCGGGACGCACATGGTGGACATTCGCAATTGGACGCCGCCCGACGCTCTGCTCGCGCTCGTGCCCGCTGGCACCGCTCGCTTGCACGGTGCCTTACCGGTCCAGTTCGATGAAACGGGCCTCTACGTCGTTCTAGTCGATCCGCTCAACCCTCAGACGGTCGAAGATTTGCGATTCGCGCTGGGCCGTGAAATCAACGTATTGGTTGCGCCGGATTACCTCGTCGAGGCCAAGATCAACGAGTGCTACGGCGGCGAAGGCAAGGCGATGGAGGACATTTTGGCGCAGTTCGAGATCGGTGGCGGCGATTCCTCAGCGCAAGATCTGGAGTCGGAGGCCAATTCCGCGCCCATCATCCGCTATGTGGATCTGGTCCTGTATCAGGCGATTAAAGAAAAAGCCTCGGACATCCACTTTGAGCCGTACGAAAAAGACTTCAAAATCCGCTACCGTGTCGATGGTGCGCTGTATGAAATGGCACCGCCGCCAGTGCATTTGGCGCTGCCGATTCTTTCGCGCGTCAAAGTCATGTCCAACATGAACATCGCGGAGCGCCGCGTGCCGCA
>JBGSLX010000102.1:0-6959 GCA_041740475.1 Akkermansiaceae bacterium
TGGCGGAGCAATTCAGCGAGGAAGGCTCGTTCGTGCTCGAACACATTTTGATGCGTCCTGCCGGGAAAGATTGGCCGCTACTGCCCGCCCCGCGCGAGGCCATTCCCAACGTGCCGCACACATGGGATCCGTATTCGCAGCAGCTTCACATCATCATGCCCGGTTGGGGCGCACGCCTCGCCGATCCGCCGTTCCGCGCGTTTGTCGAGCAAACGATCCGCCGCGAGCTGCCAGCCCACCTCGTCGCACGCGTCTGCTTCATCAGCCGTGAACAAATGCGCGAGTTCGAAGGCTGCTACCGCGACTGGCTCACCGCGCTCGCCAAGCAATCCGCGGATCTAACCACCAAGCTCGACACTCTCCTGCGCTGCCTCGCCACGATTCACACCATCTACCCGACCGGAACGCTCCACGACTGTGTCGAAGATGGCGATGAAGCGAGCGTCATCATCCTTGGCCGGACTCACCTCGGCTCGATTCAGAAATCGGATCACTGATTGAACCACTCACTTCCAACTTTGAAATCTCATGGAAACCGCACTCATTAACCAACCTTTCAAGCTGCCGCATCCTGTGGCTGGCTTTAGTTATTTCGCGGAAGATCAGGTCCTCACGGCAGATCACCTCAATCAACTCATCCACTATTTCAACTATCAGCAGCGTGAAACCCGAGCTTGGCTGATCGGCACGGGGATCATCTGCGGGCTGAAAATTTCCATCGATAAGGCCCATGTGCGCATCACCAAAGGCTGCGGCATTTCCTCCGATGGCGATCTTTTTTCCCTGCCCGCTGACCTCGTCCTGACTCACTCCGCCGCCTTCACCGACGAAAACGCGAAATACCCGTTTCTCCACGAGATTTCTGGCCTGCTCCAGCTCAGTCCCGACGGCAAACCCCAAGGCGCAACTCCGCTCACCGAGGCACTGCTCAAGGACAAAATCGTCGCGCTCTATTTGGAAAGTTACGTCAAGGAACCCGATTTCTGCTCGGCAGAAAACTGCGACAACCAAGGGAAAATCCAGCACAACCAACTCCACGTCCTGCTGATCCCACGCGGTAAAGTCGCGGCGCTCGCACCAAGCATCGCAGAAATCGCAATCACGCTGCCCGAAGTTTTTCCCACACGGGCGGAAATTCAAAAAGGCCACATCGTCAAGCTCGAGGATTCCGGTGGCAAAAGCGGCCTGCAAAGTCGCTTTACCAATGCCATCGCCGCCACGCAGAAGTCGCTGACCGATGCGCTCGGAGAAATCAAAAAACAAGCGGCGCTCGCCCCGCTTCTTGAGCCGTCCGGGCTCAGTTGGGCGAGTCAGTTGATCACTGCGCCCAACCCCGCCAGCGAGGTGCCAGGCCTGCAAAATATCTACGCGTTTTACCAAGACATCTGCCAAGCCTACCGCGAGTGGCGCGATTCGCTTTTCCAGCTCACGCATTCCTGTACGCCAGACCTCGCCGCTCACCCCAAGCATCTTCTGCTCGGCGATACTACCTCCACGCCCGATCATCCGCCGCATCCATTCCGCCATCGTTTCATCCCAGCAGGCACCGATTCCGCACTCACGCCGCATCTCCGTCGCTCACAGCTCCTTTGGCAGCGCCTGAGCGATCTAACAACCGCCTTCAATGCGGCACGCACCACCCCGCCGACCTTGAGTTCGATCAAACTCCTACCCACAAAAAACCCGGGCGTCGCTCTCGGTGAGCGCACTCGTCCGGTGTATTACGGCACGAATTATTCCGGGCTCTGGAACGTCGATTCTTACCTACGGGGCGACCTCCGCCCGCCGCTTTCTTACGCCACCGCCACGCCGACGGTTTTTGCCACCACAGGCTGGGAGACGGATTTCTACCGACTGGAAGGTCACCTCGGAAAGCCACTCAAGGATGTGGAAGCTCAGCTCAAAAACCTCCGCCGCGAGCACAATCTCTGCTTTGAAATCCTCGCCATTCAGATTGAGGACGATCCCACCTTCGCCATCCCGCGTCCGCACCGATTTTTCGATCTGGAAACGGCCTACCACAATCAGCGCACTCATCTGAAACTCCAACTGCGCGATGTGGATTCCTTTGCCGACCGCATCGGCACGTCTCTCACCGAGGGTCAAACCCGCATTCCGAGCAACGACCCGAAGATCAATCTCACCGAGACCCGCGCCGCCGCTGGCCAAGCGAAAGTCCACGCTATCGCCGCTCAATCGGCGCTGCCGGCGAAGATGAGTTTGCTCTCAGACACCCACGTCCAAACATTTTCAACCTCCTACATCGGCGCGATCACTCAGAGTCACGTGGTGAACAAAAATATCGGATTCATCGCCGGACATGTGCAGACCACGCCGATGGACCGCTTCGTGCAGCCAGAAGTCTCGGCGAAGTGGAAACTCTGGCACGACCTGCTGCTCAAACGCCGCCGCAACGTCGCGAAACTTTCCACCTTCGAAAAATTCGTCGAGGCAAACCACGGCTTGGAACACCTCGGCGGCGTCCCCCGTGGCGGCACGCTGGTGCTCGTTTACTCCGCTTCCGCGAACGAGGCGCAACGCATCGTCAAAGCGGACTTCTGCTTGCCGTATTTTTCCTACTTCGATCTCAACTCGCTCGAAGAAGAGGAAGCCCCAGTCGAGCCAGAAATCCAAACGCCGCTCATCCCAATCATTCCTCCGATCTGGACGCAAAAATACGATTGGAAAGTCGCCGAACTCACGCCGCTCTCCATCAATACTCTGCTGCTTGCGGAAACACTCAAAATCCAAACCAATCTGGTGGGTGTGCTGGATTTTAAGGTTCAGGAAAATTTCAAAGCCTTCGAGTTTGTCGCCAACTTCGGCAAAACCACCACTCCGGTTCCGAATTTTACCGACTTCAAGGACCCGCTCGGCCTGGTGCAGGAGGAAATGGAATACAGCCGCCAGCGCGCCGAAAAACTCCGCACCGCGAAAAAAGTGAATGGAGCCACGCCGGATGTCGATGAGCTCATCAAACAGCACGAGGAAAATTACGCCAAAGCGGCAAAAGTCGGCTTCAACCTCGTCGCGGAAGAATCCAAAATCGCCAAGACCGAAGGCCGTAGCGTGGCTCCCGAATACAAAAACTTCATCGGCACCGTCGCGAACGATACCTTCCAAATGGAGTCGCAAACCGGTAAAGACGCCATCAAGGGCGTCACTGCCGATCTCGCAGTCACTCATAAAAATGATGCGTTCATGGTCGATAACCTCAAACGCATCAATGGCATTGTCGGCTTCTAAATCTCCGGGGAGCACACGCGCCCCCGCGTGTCGTCTTTGGCGCCCTCGCCAAAGACATGCGTCTGCGGCCATTCTACCGACTTCTCTTCAAGAACCCCGCGCTGACCCCATTTCCAACTAACTGATGCACATCATCCGTCAGCTCAGCTTCGAAACCCGCACATCCACTCGCCGGATGGGACAAATGCTCGCGCGAAAAATTCCGGATTTGCTCACCGATTCAGTCATCCCCAAACTCGATTCCTACCTTGATGAACTACCGGCCGACATCGACATCCGCATCGACCAACTCGTCTGCGACATCGGCCCCGTTTCGTTTTCCAAGCTGGAGCAAGATCTGCCGCGACTGATCGCAGATTCGCTGTTGAAGCATTTCCAGCAATCGCTCAGTCAGTCATCCGCGCCGCTTCTCCCTATCGCGAAATTTCCTGCCCAAGCCCGCCTTAGCGAGCGGGAAAAACACGTCCAGAGCAGCGCGCAATCCCAGCTAGAAGCCGTGCTTTACTTTCTGAAAAACGGCCACGCCCCTTGGTGGTTTCCAGCAGCAAGCTGGCAGGGCTCACTCCACATCGCAGACTGGCCAGCCGCGCAACTGGCAGAGCTTGAAAACGCTTTGATTCAGTCGATTCACTCCAGTGAGGTCGCGGTTTTCCACCGCTTCATCCGTCATATTTACGCCGAGTCCGTCGCAGCGCTGCTAGAAAAAACCACCTTTCACATCCATCGCGATTTCACCCCGACTGAACTCATGACTTTTCAAAAACTCCGGCCCTATCAGAGAACCGCCGTGCTCAGCATCATCTGGCTACAGCACCGCAATCATCCTAATTTTTCCGCGATTTTCAGGGAAATCAGCTCGCAGATCCCGGACGTGAGCGCCTTGCCCAAAGCCGCACGATCACTGCTGCAAAAGCATTTTTCCCCAGCTTCTCCGCAAGCGACCACTGCCGCTGCGCCAGAAATATCAAACCCCACTGCTGTTGAAAATCCTTCTACTGTAGTTAGTTCACTCCCGGATTTGGCGTCGCCTAACGACCCACCGCACAGCGTCGCTGCGGACGCAGATTTCTCCGAGCCGCCGTGCGGATTTCCCATTTCCAATGCCGGAATCGTCCTGCTCCACCCGTTTATCCCTCATCTTTTTCAAGGACTCGGTTGGCTCGATGCCACGAAGCAAATTCTTCCAACCCAGCGCTGGCATGCGGTCCAGGCACTCCAATTTCTGAGCCGTGGCGATTGCGGATTTTCCGAAGCATCGCTCCTGCTCGATAAAGTTCTGTGCGGTCTGCCCATCGCTGCGCTCGCCGATGAGGCGACTCTTTCTCCCGAAGTTCGCGCCGAGTGTGATGCCCTTCTAACTGCAGCGATCAAGCACTGGAGCATCCTCGGCAACACCTCGCCCGCAGGACTGCGCGAATGTTTTCTCAAGCGCCCCGGCCTGCTCGATCAAGACGACGACGGCTGCTGGCGCGTCCACGTCGAGCGCCAAGCGATCGATGTCCTTCTCGGCCACCTGCCTTGGCCACTCAGCATCATCAAGCTGCCATGGATGAACCAACCACTTCACATCACATGGATCTGAACCAACCGTGGCGGCGGTTTTCAACCGCCCAGCCCCATCATTTGAAACGGCTTGGCGTTTAAAAACCGCCGCCACGATCCCCACTTTGAAAACCTTCGCCCCAGCGAAAACTCCCGCCGCTCCCTCACACCGCAGTCAGGGCAGCCAAGGGACGTTTTTCCGCTCGGCATGCAGCACTTGCGAAGAAAAAACCCCGTTTTTCCAAGCGTCGCTCGCGGTCAGCCAGCCCGGCGACAAGCACGAGGTCGAGGCCGAAGCCATGGCTGACCACGTCACCGCCAAGCTCGATTCTCCCGCCGCCTCGTTTTTCTCCGCCAGCTCCGGCGGCATCCAGCGCAAGCCCTTCGAGGATGCCGCGCCGGAAATCAGCCGCGTCTCCGCCCCTGATCTCTCTCGCAGCGCCTTCGAGTCCGACTCAGAAATCCAGCGCAAGGAAGACGGCGAAATCGAAACCGAGGAGAAACTCGCGGAAGCCAGCCCAGCACTTTCCCACCGCGCCGCACTTCAGCGCAGCCCCATGAGCCGCAAATCTCGCGGCTCTGCGCGCCCAGCCCGCACACTTCACCGCCGCTCGCAGCGAAGCACCAGCCCTGCGAGGTCGCGCCCTAACAGGCCAGCCCATTCTCCCGTGCCTTCGGCAAGAATTTCTGCCTCTCGGGCACGGGGTCCGCCGACTGCGAGCCACTCATTTCATCAACAACTCAACAGCTCAAAAGGCAGCGGTCAGCCACTTCCCACAAAAACTCGCGGGGAGATGGAATCCGCATTCGGGTCCGACTTCAGTAGCGTCCGCGTCCACACGGATCAACGTGCCCAATCGATGAGCCGCCAAATCCACGCCCAAGCATTTGCTCACGGGCAGGATGTTTATTTTGCGGAAAACAACTATCAGCCCGAGCACCGCGCCGGGAAACATTTGCTCGCTCACGAACTCACCCACGTCGTTCAGCAAGGCCACGGACTGCAACGCAGCCCCTCTCTTTCACGCGCTCCGCCGCAGGTGCAGCGCATCCCGACCTCGATGGAAGAGGTCCGGCAGGAGGTCAATGCCATCGCCGAGAACATCCCCGGCTTTTCGCTCGCCACCGTTCTCATCGGCTACAATCCCATCTTGGGGCAAAACGTGGCGTGGAGCGCATCCGCCTTTTTCCGAGGCGCGGCCGGTCTGCTTCCCGGTGGGGTTCATATTTACGACAAACTGAACGAAGGCGGCGCAATCGAAGCGGCTTTTGCATGGATCGAAGGGAAAATCGCCGAGTATCAGCTCACCTGGGGCCGCGTCAGTGGGCTTTGGGACACCGCATGGGAGCGGATGGGCGTGACGGAAGGCATCAGCGGCAACGTCGCGATTTTTGAAGAAACATTCAGCGGATTCTTCGGCGATGTGATGTCGTTCATCGGCGACTGCATCGCGAAACTAACGGAAATTCTCCGCGATCTGGCCGTGGCTGCCGTCCGCGCGCTCTTCGGCGATAACGGACCGGCTTATGATCTGATTTGCATGGTGCTGGGCGAAGACCCGCTGACCGGTGAAGCCCGCGAGTGGGTGACTGTGGATTTCCTGCGCAATGCGCTCACGCTCTTTGGCTTCGGCAATCACGTCGCAAAAATGGACGAGACCGGCCAACTGCAAAACGCGGCAGATTGGCTGGATCAGCAATTCGGCATTCTCTCTTCCGCAGTCAGCGGACTCGTCACCGGCATCACCGATATCTGGGATTCGCTGAGTCTGGAAACATTGGCCAGCCCGCTGGAAACGCTCAATCAAACGGTCAGTGTGGTCGTCGGTTTTGTCGGAAAATTGATCGAATTCGTCGGCAACGTAGCGCTCAAGGTTCTGGAGCTGATCAAGGAAATTGTCATCGGCCTGCTGCGGGAATACGCGCACCGCATCCCGGGCTATCGGCTTTTCACAGTCGTGATCGGCAGCGATCCCGTCACCGGCGAGGAAGTGCCGCGCACGGCGATGAATTTCGTCCGTGGCTTCCTGCAATTTGTTCCCGACGGCGAGGAAATTTACCGCAATCTGGAGGAAGGAAACGCCATCGGTAAAGCGATGGACTGGCTCAGTGCGCAGGCGGAAGAACTCGGCCTCACGCCATCCGCCATCGTCGCCCGGGTGACTGAACTT
>JBGSLX010000103.1:0-4305 GCA_041740475.1 Akkermansiaceae bacterium
CTTCGCAGACACCGTCCAACCCACCCGCATCATACGCGGCTTGGATCATGGGACGCAGGGCTTTGGCTCGGTCACTCAACATTTGCTGAAATCAATACGCAGAAATTTACTTAAGTTTTCTTAAAGACCTGAATAGTTACCTCGAAATGAAAGCTACCGAAGATGAGAAGGAAGAATTAAGGCAAGCCATCAACGGCAAAGAAAAGTTAATTGATGACTGGCTCAATAGATTTCCTGAGGGCAAGATGTCCGATGAGGCTGCTGCATTCATGTATATGACTTTAGCTCTCGAGGAGATGTAAGGTTGCCGAATTAACCTCTACAAACTCAAAGCCGAACAAGACGCACAGCCAACCCCTACCAGCCGTTTCCTTTCGATGTCTTTCTGTAATTTCAACCTCAACCCAGAGTTCGCCTTCCGCCCTCGCCGGTAGGGGTGGGTGTGCTAGTCGTTAGGCAAGAAATTCTCAGAAACACAATCCACGACCCCAATCAACACCACCTATGAAATCAAGATCACGATACATGACACTCCTCACGCTGGCGGCTTGCACCTCTGGCGTAGCTTACGGGCAGAACCAAGCAAAGATGCTGGAACTGCATAACCAAGTTGCGGGTGAAGAACCGCAGAACTACGCAGCCGCTCAACAGTTGCTTGAGGATGGCGCAGGCGGGCCAGAGTTCATCGATTACACACTGTTACCCGGTGCTACACTCGGCGGTTTAGCAGGAGGCACTCCGTTCTTCATCGAATCTACCAATGCAGTTGCTGCCGATACGATTGGAACAGATGAATTACGAGCGAATGGCGCGTTGCGCCTCGGACTGCAAGGCGATGGAACGACGATCGGAATGTGGGAGATCAGCGACCCTCTACTTGCACACCCCGAATTCACCAATGGCGGAGCCGTGGTTCGTGTCGTTGATGCAGACGGACCAAAGGGTGGAACGAATCCGCTAAGAGATCGTTGGCATGCGACTCACGTCGCAGGCACGATGATTGCCCGTGGCGCTAACCCATTGGCGTTGGGCATGTCGCCCAACGCCACGTTACGCGCCTACGATACAGACGCGCAGTTTGCAGACATCACCGGTATATTTTCTAATGCTACCGTGGCTGACGATCTGCAGATTTCCAATCACTCGTATGGTCGGGTGGCGGGTTGGTGGACGACCTACACGCATACCAACAACGTGGTTTATCCTGTGTGGAATGGCGACATTACCGTCAGCAATGTTGAGGATTTTGTCTTTGGCTTCTATGACGACAACGCAAGGCAGATTGACCAGATTACTCACCTTCAGGAGACTTATTTGCCCGTCTGGTCGGCGGGCAATGATCGCTTGCAGACTAACGCAACAACCGTGACAAACCAGCCGTCAGGAACCACCACTTATGTGGCATACGTTGGCACCAACCTTTCCTTCGTCACTGGCACTTATCCGGCAGCAGATGGCATTCCTGCGGGTTTTGATTCGATCACAAGCTATGGATGCGCGAAGAATGTTCTCACAGTCGCCGCAGCGAACGATGTAGTAGGTGGCTGGACAAGTCCGGCGAGCGTGACGCTCGCGACCTTCAGCGGTGCGGGACCCACCGATGACGGACGCATCAAGCCAGACGTGGCAGCGAATGGTGTGGGAGTGCTTTCCTCAGACGATCCCAGCACTTCACCGTTCAACACGTCGCAGAATTATTTCAGCTACAACGGGACCAGCCAAGCTGCTCCTGGTGTCACCGGATCAATCAATCTCCTGATTCAGTATTTCCGTCAGCTTCATGGTGCTACTGCGGTTCTATGGGCATCGACGGTCAAGGGCTGGGTGCTTCATACCGCAGACGAGGCCGGGGCTAGCCCCGGCCCAGATTATCAGAACGGATGGGGCTTGATGAACACGACGCGTGCCGCGTCTTTCATCCGCGCAAACAAAGAAGCGGCAGGCTCGCCGTTTGTGCATCAAACGCAAGTTGCCACGGGCGGAACTTGGAGTTTGACGGTGACCGCCGTTGGCGGTCAGCCGCTAAAGGTAACAGTTCCGTGGACCGATGTTGCTGGCACAGTGACCGCATTCGCATTGGATTCACCCGTTCTAAAGCTCATCAATGATTTGGATGTGATTGTGACTGGTCCCGGTGGGGTAGTGACACGGGCTTGGATGCTCGATCCAGCGAACCCCGCCAACGCGGCAACGCGTGGCGACAATACTCGCGACAATTTGGAACAGGTCTTGATTGATAGCCCTGTGGCCGGAGCGCAATACACAATTACCGTGGCACCCAGCGCGGGAGAGAACTTGGTGGATGAGACTGGAGCGGCTGCTCCGCAGCCGTTCTCAGTCTTGATTTCTGGAATCGCAGTCGAGCACAGCACGCCGATTCCGATGACGTTGACCCAGACGGGAGCCACGACCTTCGATCTGACGTGGGCACCGCTGCCCGGCTTGATCTACGACTTGGAGACAAGCGACAATATGGTGACATGGACCACGCTCTTGAATGATCAGAGCTACGCTCTGACTCCTAACACAACTTCGGTGAGTCGCAGCGTGAGTGAGCCGAAGCGGTTTTGGAGATTCAAGACCAACCCATAATTATACGAGCCATGTTGCGATTTTTCTGCATCGGCTTTTTACTGGTAACCACCACGGCAGCTAACGCTGCCGTGGTGGTTACTGTCTTGCCGAATTTCGGCGTGCCGTTGGGTAGCGAGGGAACTTATCCTGTCGATTTCGATGGGGATGGAACTTATGAGGTATTGTTTACAGCAAGCGGAGGTTCAGTTTTCTCCGCAAAGACGAATGCGCATGTTCGTATTCAAGCTATTCCAGAGCCACCTCCGGGTAACAATTCAGATGCTTGGTCTCTAGCCTTTGGCTCAGTCATCGGTGCTACTTCTATAAGCCCAGCATCTTGGGTATCTGACCCGATTGGAGGCACCCTTCGTTCATGCACAGATATGTTTTGCGTTGGAGACTGGCCCACTGGAACGTTTGTCATGACTGATCCAAACACTGGATTTTTAACGATCTTTCCAGACAGTGGCTACCTAGGAGTAGAGTTCACTAACGCATCAGGGATTCACTACGGCTGGGTCGATGTCGGAGTTATCGGTTTTGCTCCTGTTGGTCGTATTTATGGATGGGGATGGGAGACACAAGCAGGAATAGGAGTTCAGATTGTTCCAGAGCCATCAACGGCTTTGCTGGTGGCCGCTGGGATACTGGCTGCCGTATCCCGCAGGCAACGCAAAGAAAATCAAGAAGCCTAACAAGACGAGACACAGCAACCGCCACTAGCCGCCTTGTCGTCAACGTCACCCGTAGTATGATCATCTACTCCCGTTTCAACGTGCGCCCCCGCTAGTGGCGGTGCGTGCTCTTGGACGTTGGACCAAAATTCATGAAGAAGCGCGTTCTCCTTAGGGTCTTAGCCGGTTTAGTCTGTCTGACTTTTATCGTGGGTAGCGCGCTCGCATGGTATTACCTCAAAGGTCCGGGCTACTACGCCGAGATTAATGCGGTCCGCGAACGGTTGGAGGACATCCCTGGGGTGGAGATTCTGGAGCTTGATTGTGTAGAGGACATTACGATCGAGCACATATCCGGACGGATCAATATTGCAGGCAAAGGTGAGGTGACGCTTTTCAACTTGAGCGAAGACTCTTTCCGTCACTCCGAGAGTATTCGTTTGCGTTCGATAGGACCGTATGACCTGCGTGTTGAGAGCGAAGGGTATGTAGGCGTCTATGAGTCTGCGACCGGCAACCCTGTGCGGTCTGAATTCTACGGAGGCGATGCGGACATTGGTCCGGCGGGCGAGTTTGCGAGTCTATTCCCGTTCGAGATTGCAACGGTTCAGGCGGTTGTCGCACGTTACGACGACATCCTGCGAATCATAGCGGCTTGGCCAGTAGAATCCAACAAAGCGCACTTTAAGGACAGGACTGGCACTGACTATTACTACTACGTCGAAACAAGAAATGTCCAACAAGACGCTCCATCCAACGGCGGGTAACGCTCCAGTTTGAATTCGGGCTTCCCACCCCGCCGTGGATGAGCTAGACGTTCGTTGGAAAAGAATTCCCCAAGCAGGAATGAGTCAGGTCCCATCAGAACATTGGCAAGTCGGGGCGTTGGGATTTGGTGACGTCCCATCTGGGAGAGCTGATGTGGCTCGTGGCGTCGCTCGTCAGCGTTTTCAGAGAGAGCGGCGGCGCTGTGTTTTGATCGCGTTTCCGTCCGGCGAGATGATTGCGGAGTCCTTTCAGCCAGACGAAGGCGGAGTCAGTGAGAGAGAGCGTCGGC
>JBGSLX010000104.1:0-5179 GCA_041740475.1 Akkermansiaceae bacterium
CTTCGCAGACACCGTCCAACCCACCCGCATCATACGCGGCTTGGATCATGGGACGCAGGGCTTTGGCTCGGTCACTCAACATTTGCTGAAATCAATACGCAGAAATTTACTTAAGTTTTCTTAAAGACCTGAATAGTTACCAATTTACAATCTATCTATTAAAAGTGCAGTAAGCGCTGTGGACAGGAAAATCTATGCCGACTACGCATAAAAAATGTGCGCGGTGGTTGGGCCCAAGTCATTTCGTGAGACCACAAAGTTCCAAGATGGAGGGTTTGTAGCGGGAGTTTTCAATGTCGCTAACGGTTTTGTGTAATAGGGGCCTGTAACCGTGCTTTTCCTGCCGCTGTTGAGCCATATTGCTCAGTCATGCCAATGGCGCGAGAGGCTAAATTTTGAGCATGAGGATTTCCGATGCTCCAAAAAAGCGGCGATCACGGGCGATGCTGGAGAGGCGCTAGGCGCGCCACAGTTGAGTCCAGCCAAATCATCTGCCGTCGTCGATGAGTTTCATGGCGGCACATCCCCAGACTCATATGCGACCCAACGCTGTGGATATGCACGATCTGCCCCTTCCGTCACACATTCATCGCGTAAAAAATTATTGACAGACACTTGCCAACTAATAAGACGAATTTGTCTCCATTAGTTTACGAAAAAATTATCAAACTCCTCAATAAAACAATTTAAATGAAAATAACAAACCGTTTGAAAATTGGCGTCTTCATCTTTGCTGCAACTGTATCACAATCTCACGCCGCTGGCCTTGTTCCAATCGCTGCAACAGGCTGGAATCAGGACATCGTAATCGGTAGCGGCGAAGGATTAGCAGGCAGAACTGCTACGATGGATGAAGGAATTGGCGGTGGCGCAAATACTTGGTATGGCGTTGGTAATAATGTTCTCGCACCCTCGACTGGATTACCAGTTGGCCCAACCAACAGTCTCGCTACAGGATCTGACTTCACTTTCCAGTTGCAACCTTTCAACGCAAACAACGCGCTGCTAAACGGAGGGACTTTAACTCTTTCTTCACCAACATCCATGCTGCGCCTTGGCTTGATCGGTTCCACAGCCGTTGGAACGTCGGATATTACCGTAACTGTTAATTATGCAAGTGGTGCACCGGATGTCTTTACAAGCGCCGGGGCCATTAACCTAGATTGGGCTCTAAATTCACCCGCTGATACTGCATACATTTCTCAAGGACGTTTGAATGTATCTACTGGAACTTATAGTTTAGTCAATAATCCCAACTTTATGTCGATATTCCAGTCCGTATATACACTCACCAACACAAGCAATGTGGTTTCGATAGGCATCGTCAAAAATGGGCCTGGTAATAATGCCATCATGGCGATCAGCGGTGAAGTCATCCCAGAACCTTCTGCTGTCGTTCTCGTTGGAATCTCGGCTCTTGGACTCTTTGCCCGCCGTCGTCGTTGAGTTGATTTCTTATGTGGACTTTCGGTTAAAAGCTGATTCAAGAAAGTTCCTCTAGATAAACTACAGGTATGAGGAATTTGTTACTGTAGTCACTACTTGCAGAGGATTTAGTTTTCAGAGCCGCCGCCAAATAATCTTTTTGGCGGCGGCTTTTTTGTTTTGGGCATCTTGCTTTTCAGATCAAAAGCCCACGCTGCGGGGTGTGGGCTCTGGGGTAACGCACAAAGTAATGAAGTCAATTAAGGTTCAGTTTGCACCACAAATCACTGATACACAAAGACTTGAAGTTTTTTTGCTAGCAATAGTGAGAGTATGGTGACATCTCCGAATTGGGAGGTATTCATTCAATAGGTGAGCCGCTCGTCCCCTATTTTGGTGGTACTTGTATCCAGTTTGTTGTGATGGACTGGTCGTTAAGCGCGCTTTTGGGAATTTGAAAAATCGTTGCTGGTGTTGGTCGCTGATTGCGCCAGAGACTTGCGCTGCTAGGTTGCGAGGTTCCTTAGCCAGCCACTTCGTTTTTTCCTTATGTTCGGTCTCGCGATTAAAATGCTTTTCGGCGACACCGCCAAATACCTGATGTTGGTCGCCGGTTTGTTTTTTGCGACGTTTCTTATCGTTCAACAGGCGTCGGTTTTCTGCGGACTGATGATGTGGACGACTTCCACGCTCAAAAACGTCGGTGCACCCATTTTCGTGGTTGAGGAGCGGGTCGAGCAAGTCAACGAGGTCAATCCTTTGCGCGATACCGATGTTTCACGCGTGCGTTCGGTATCTGCCGTGCGCTGGGCGATGCCGCTTTACACAGGAATCCAGCGAGTGCGCTTGGAAAGTGGCAGTTTCAAAACCGTGCAGCTCATCGGCATCGATGCAGCCTCACTGGCTGGCGGCCCGGTGCGCATGATTGAGGGCAATTTGGAAGATCTGCGCCTGCCGAATACGGTCGTAATTGATGAACTCGCCGTGACCCGACTCTCAGAAAACAGCGACAAACAACTCACCGTTGGCGATCGTTTCGAGATCAACGACATCGAGGCACGGGTGGTGGGCATCTGCCAAGCGATGCGCTCGTTCACTGGCGGGCCGTACCTTTGGACGACTTACGAACGCGCGCTTCAATACACACCTGCCTCACGCAAAATGCTCTCTGCGGTGATCGCCGCGCCGATTGAGGGCGTCACACCGGCTGAGGCGGCGGCGGAAATCGAGCGGCAGACAGGCTTGCGTGCCTATGTGAATGTGGGCTTCGGCGATAACCCAAAAGATTTCAACACCACCACGGTCTGGTGGTATGTCAAAAACACCGGCATCCCAATTTCCTTCGGCACCACTGTGGTGATCGGTTTCATCGTCGGTGTCGCCATTGCCTGCCAGACGTTCTACGCCTTCGTGCTGGATAATTTAAAATATCTGGGCGCGCTCAAGGTCATGGGAATGAGCAACTTACGGCTCAGCTTAATGCTCATCATTCAGTCAGCGACCGTGGGTCTGATCGGCTTCGGAGTCGGGCTGTTAGCGACATCGGCGTTCGCATACGTTGCGTTGGAAAAACAACAACCGCCGTTTGTCATGCCGTGGCAGATTCCGGTGGTGGCCTTCGCCGTCATCCAGTTGATCAGCATGATTGCTGCGTTGTTGGGAGTCGTGCGACTCAGCCTTTACGAACCCGCCGCAGTTTTCCGCACATGAGCGAACCCAATCGAAAAGCGGTGGTTCAAGTGCGCGAAGTGGAAAAACACTTTGGCGATGGGCCGGATCGCATCCATGCATTGCGGAAAGTGAATCTGCAAGCTTACACCGGTGAAATCCTCATGCTCGTAGGACCGTCCGGCTGTGGGAAAACCACCTTGCTCAGCGCGATTGCGGGCACGCTGCGAATCGAGACGGGTGAAATCCAAGTATTCGGCCAGTCCCTCAACCGCATGTCTGGCGGGGCGCTCACTCGTTTTCGCGGCGAACACATCGGCTTCATTTTCCAGCAATTCAATCTGATCCCCACGCTGAGCGTCGCCGAAAACGTCGGCATTCCCTTGCTCATCCAAGGCGTATCGCATGCGCAGTCGATCAAGCGCGCCCGTGAGGCCCTCGAAACCGTCGAACTCGGCGCACGCTGGAAGGAAAAACCGAACAAACTCTCAGGTGGCCAGCAACAGCGGGTCGCGATTGCCCGTGCGCTCGTTCACGAGCCGCCGCTCGTCATCTGCGACGAACCCACCGCCGCGCTCGATGCGCACAATGGCGAAATCGTGCTCGACCTTTTCCGCAACGTCGCCCGTTCGCCGGATCGCGCGGTCATCATCGTCACGCACGACAACCGCATTTTCCCTTACGCCGACCGTATTGCCCGGATGGACGACGGCGAGATCATTGATGAAAAAATCCAGATTCAGACCGGGCAGCCGCATTTCATTCATGAGCACATTTAAGCAGCCAAACCATCAGCGCAAAGTCGCCACGGTTGCGAGAATTTCGCTGACATCTGCCATGCGTCCGATGCCTTCATAACCACAGGCCAGTCCACCCTCGGCTGGCCCGACAAAACGACAGCCATCGGCCGCTAGTGTTTCGAGATTGCGCTGAGTCGCAGGGTGTAGCCACATTTTCCCATTCATCGCCGGAGCGATCAGAACCGGGCGATCACGTGGCAAAGCCAAATAAATGGACGTGAGCGGATCGGGTGCTAGGCCGTTCGCCAAACACCCAAGAATGTTCGCCGTGGCAGGGGCGATGAGAAAAAGATCCGCGTGGTCCGCCAGCTCGATATGCCCGGGTTTCCACGAATTTTTTTCGTCCTCTAGGGAAACCAGAACTGGCTGGCGGGTCAGCGTTTGCAAGGTCAGCGGCGTGATGAATTCAGTCGCAGCATGCGTCATGACCGCGTGAACTTCATGATCGAGTTTGATCAATTGGGATGCGAGATCGGCCGCTTTGTAGGCCGCAATGGATCCGGAAATGCCAAGGACGATGTTCATTGGAAAGAGGATGCCTAGCGCAGCATGGAAGCGGCTTTTTCAGTGATTTCAGCGAGAGACTGCACGTCGGCTTCCGTGTTGTACATCGCGAATGACGCGCGAATTGTGCCGGTGATTCCGAAGCGCGCCATCAGCGGTTGGCAGCAATGATGGCCGGTGCGCACGGCGACGCCCATTTGATCCATCAAAGTTCCCATATCGTAGTGATGAAGTCCCTCGATGTTGAATGAGAGCGATCCCGAGCGATCCGCCGGGCCGTAGAAATGAATGCCTTGGATGCCTGAAAGCGCTTCAGCCGCAGCTCGGATCAAGCGGGTCTCGTGCTCATGAATCTGCCCGAGTCCGATCTCATTCACATAATCGATGGCGGCGGCGAGAGAGATGGCACCTTCGATGTTTGGCGTTCCCGCCTCATACTTGAAGGGAAGATCATTGTAAGTCGTCCGCTCGAAAGTGACCTCCCGAATCATCTCTCCCCCACCCTGCCACGGCGGGAGCTCGTTCAGCAAATCGGCCCGGCCCCACAAAATCCCGATGCCCGTGGGCGCATAAATTTTATGTCCGGAAAACACCACGAAATCCGCACCCATCGCCTGCACATCCGTTTCTTGGTGAGCAATCGACTGCGCGGCATCGATCAATACCAGCGCACCGCTGTCCTTGGCCGCACGGGTCATTTCGATCACAGGAATCACACTACCAAAGGCATTCGAAATCGAGGTCAGAGCCATCAATTTCACATCGCCCAACGCTAGAATTTC